>NZ_JAAHGU010000072.1:0-33448 GCF_010692685.1 Okeania sp. SIO2F5
GTAAACAATTTCAAGCTATAAACTGTAAATTATCAATACCATTACAGACATCCTTAAAACTTTAAGGTTTAGCGATCGCCTAATTTATGAAAAATACAGCTCATACAGTTACTTTTATATTACATTGCAAATATCTATGTAACATGTAAAGATGCCAGCGCTCATTGCTATAAGTCTTGTAGTTATAATTAAAGTCCGTAGTATTGCTCTAACAATATCTATCTTACTGCTAGATCAATACTACAAACAAACACTTTATTAATTGATCGCATTGACACAACTAAAAACTTGTAGAAACGTTCTTATAAATATCCCCCACACTCCCCACACTCCCCACACTCCCCACACTCCCCACACTCAAAATCTAGCGTTCCAATTTATTAGGAATACCTTCACAACCACCAGGTATCTTTCTTCTACTTTTTTCCCCACACCAAGCACAACAATAATAACGTTGTTCATCAGACAACCGCTTGACTCCACTAAAGTCAACATTTTCTACCACTGCACCAGTACAAACACCTGTTTGATAGTTAGGTATATTAGTACGACTACGAGGAGTAGCAGTTTCCGCACTGCCATAGAAAAATCTCGCTCCCCTCAAGTCAGCACCTACCAGACTGGCTTCATACAAAATAGTACGAGAAAAATTAGCTTTTACTAAGTCACAATCACTAAGATTAGCTCTAACAAGATTAGCATCACTTAATTCTGTCCAACGTAAATCTGTTTTTGTCAGGTCAGCTCCTGCTAACATTACTCCTAAGTCAATCACACGAATACCATATTCCCTATCTTCCGCGTAACCTCCATTACCATCTAAAATAGGCCGACCAAGTTGGCGATCGCGCTTAATCGGTGTTATTAGTCTAGACTGAGATAAAAATCTGAGAATTTTCGCTTTACCTTCTCCATCTACACTTTTAATAATAGCTGCTGTACGTCCTTCAGCGATCGCTCGTTCCTGTGGCCAATCTTCTAATAAACCTTTTTCATCCATTGCCAGATCGGAAACTCCTTGAAAGTAAGCATCAATGGTTTGTTGTTGAGTAATGCGGTTTTGCTGAATGGTCAAATCTTTGGAAATAACGTATTGTCGCCAAGCTACATATACAGCAATAATTGCAATTAAAATTTGACCCAAAGCTCCGATGAGTTCGCCCACCGCTCCAATGGCATCCCAGTTAATCTGAATATTACGAGTACCTGGTTCTTGGTTTGCTCCACTTAACATCAGTAAACCAACAATAGCGGCCAAGATACCAAAGCAAGCAATAATCAGATTACGCCAAACTGGAGGAATGAGGGTTTTCCAGACTTTACCCCAACTAGGCCAAATCATTCTGATGGAAGCTACCATTGCCACAACCGCGCTGCTATAACCAAGCAGCACATTATCTATGGCTAACCCCAGAATCATTACGGCAATTGCTGTCAGGGAGACAATGGACGCAATTCGATTCTTTGGCCCTTCCTCTGCTTGATTGTTTGCCAAACCATTAAGTTGTGTGGGAGAGGAGGGTAACATTTGTTCTATTTCATTTTCTACCAAGTTTAATTGCTCTATTGGTGTTTTTACAGGAGCGATCGCTGCTTTTGTGCCATTAGAATTTTCTGAGGTAGGACTGGTGTTTTGAAAATTAGCTGAAGAAGAGTTTGAATCATTATTCATATAATTTTTAATTTTGATTTTTTTGACAGACAATTAATTTGTTAAGTTTTTGTAATATCTATAAAAAACTGAAAACATTAGAAAAGAGAAGTTATGCCAATAATTTTACGGGTAAGTTTAGCTAGAGGTTAGGTTTTATATCAATTATATTGGGACTAAACCTGCCAAGACAGTTATAAGTCAAAAGTCAAAAGTTAAAAGTCAAAAGTTAGAAGCTAGAAGTTATTAAGTTAGAAGTTAGAAGCAAAAAAATATTAATCTAGACTCAGGCCAAATTTAGAAGTCAAAAGTCAAAAGTTAAAAGTTAAAAGTTAAAAATTAGAAGCAAAAAAATATTAATTTAGGATTCAGGGGGGTTTTGATTAATTGAGATAAGGACTTTGACTTTGAGTAGGATATAAGTTGGCTTGACTATTCATGACTCAAAGGCCGTGTATATTTTATTAGGTATTAGGATAGATAGAAAGAGGTACAGTAAATACCTTTGTTTCAAATTTAGCCATTTTTTGTAAGTGTAAAATTATGACAACTTCTGAAATTCTAGTTAAGAAGGAAAAATTAGAGAACCCACCTTTGGAAATACATTATTTGGGCGATCGCTCTTTGCGTCAGTCAGCAAAGCGTGTGAATAAGGTAGATGATGATATTCGGAAACTGATACGAGAAATGCTCCAAACTATGTATAGTGCTGATGGTATTGGTCTAGCTGCACCCCAGGTGGCTGTCCAAAAACAAGTAATTGTTATAGACTGCGAGCTAGATAATGCTGCTACGCCCCCTCTAGTTTTGATTAATCCTACGATTAAAAGGTATGGTAAAGAAGTTTGTCTTTTCCAAGAAGGGTGTCTGAGTATTCCTGGGGTTTATTTAGATGTTAAACGTCCCGCAATAATTGAAGTTACCTACAAAGATGAAAATGGTCGTCCGAAAACTCTTCAGGCTAAAGAATTATTATCTAGAGCAATTCAGCATGAAATGGACCATCTTCAAGGGGTGCTGTTTGTAGACCGAGTAGAAAATAAATTGGCACTGAATGAAGAGTTGACTAAGCATAAGTTCTCTCCTAAAGCTGTCAAATCTGTTGCTTAAAGTCTCGCAAAATTAATAGACATTTCCAGAAAAGAGGCAACAGGCAACAGGGAGGAAAAATTGATAATTTCTTGATCAGAATTGATTTGATTTTTGATTTTTACCAGATGTCTAATAGACATCTAGGAATAGGGAGTAGTAGGGACGTTGCATACAAAGTCCGTACAGAGTAGGGGGAAATAATTGGGGCTTACCGATCTAATCTAAAAGCATTGACATATAGAGACAAGTGCCTTTTTGGGGTCGAATTGCAGTACCTGGTTTTTAGCTGTTGATGCTCATGCATGGAGCGTATTTTAGGCTCATAGTTGGGCAGAAAAATCCCAAATTGACAATTCTTACTCCTACTTCCTCGCTCATTCCCATTTCTCCCCTCCTGGGAGGGGGAGGGGCGAGGGGTGGGTTGTCTCCAGTCTCCAGTCTCCCCCTCCTGGGAGGGGGAGGGGCGAGGGGTGGGTTGTCTCCTACCCCAGCAAAAAGACTTTCCATCAGCAAACCCTAATTGATGATTTATGTACGGTAATTGATTTTATAGCAAAGAACGAGTTGATGATGAATCTTAGACAGAGAAATTCTTTTCCCACTGTTGCCTGTTGCCTGTTACCTGTTTCCTGCTATATTTTTGATTTTTACCAGATGTCTAATACAAAAGCAATAGTCCAGAAGTTTAAGATTTATTAGTTCTTAACTTTAGTGATTATCATAAAAAATTAAAATAGTCAATATTTTTGGAGAAGAAAGTTATGGTAGGAACTCCTAAATCAACATTGCTTTTGGGTGGGTCTTGTATAGCAGCGATCGCAGCAGTTGGTTCTATTTTTGAGTTATCTTCTGGGGAACCAGAATTAGGTGGTCTAGTAACAGGGATAATTTTGAGTCTGAGCATTCCTCTAGCTACTTTACTCTTTTATTTAGCAATTCAAGACGCTAAGGCGAATCAATAGAAATTAAAGAAGCGGTCAGCACTCAGCACTCAGCAAGATTACTTTTTTTAAAGTGCCAGAAGGGGATAGGGGACACCTCCTAAGATTAAACGACAAGCTAGAAGTCAGAGATTTAAACCCAAGCTTTTAGCAGTCTGAAAGCTGAGTGCTTTTTGCGGAGCATTCTGGTACGGAAAATACGGATCGCTAGTTAAGCAATAAACAATGGACAATACAGCAGATTGCAGGTATATGAGGTACAAATATTGATGATAAAGTCTTCGTAGTGTGGGCATCTTGCCCACAACAGATGTACCCCACTGATATGAAATATGCTGTATAGCAATGTGTGCTGGCATATTTACAAATTACAAGAGGTGTCCAATAGCTAAAAGTCTTATATTATCGGTTTTTTATTCCCCCAGATAAGCTGTTGCCTTCCGGAGCTATTGCCTGTTGCCTGCGCACGGCGCTATATTTAATTGACAATTAATTGTTCATTGCTTATCAATAATTATTTTGACTAAAAATTTTAAAGATATCTAAAAAATGGCATTTCTGCGACAACTGTCTACAAGAGGAGTATACGAGGAAAAGCTCATAAAAAAGTATCTATCTGAGATAGAGGAGATAGTGCTAGGACGCGATCCCAAGTGTCAAATTGTCCTAGAGACAAAATTTTATACAACGGTTTCTCGCCGTCATGCCCTAATTCGTATTCATACCAAACAGACCAAAACTACTGGTTTAGTATGGGAAATCTGCGACCTCAATAGTTCTAATGGTACTTATATTAATGGACGAAGAATACAGGGAAGTCAAATTTTACAGGTGGGCGATCGTATTCGTCTGGGTTACAAAGGACCAGAATTCATCTTCGATAATTTATCCTACCAAAAATCAACCTTATCAGTATCACAATCAGTAAACTCTACTTCACTTCCTGTCAATTCTGTTCCTAATGTTGAAGATGTTGAAGATACTGAGTCGATAACTTTGACCCAGTTATTTCCTATTGCCTCCACAGGAAAGCAATTAGCTAAAAAAGCCTATCTTTATCCAGGTATTATCACTGTATTTTTTGTGATTTTAATGTTTTTAACCGTGGGTAGAGCAATAGCTTTCAATTTTTTATTAGCAGCTTATATTGCTACTGCTGCTTATTATTTCGTTTATCAACTTTGTGGCAAACAGAAACCTTGGTGGGTATTATTCGGAGTAGCTTTAACAACTGTTATTATCTTATTAAGTCCAATTTTGACATTGTTTATTGGAGTATTTCGTTTTATACTTCCTGGTGATATATCAGTAAATCCTGAGCAAGTTGGCTTTCTTGATTTCCTGATTAGAATGTTTTTTGGCGCGGGATTAATGGAGGAGTTGTTAAAAGCATTACCTGTGTTTTTAGTACTATTAATAGGTCGTAATTTACCTGATCCCTGGCGAAATAAAATTGGTGTTTGGGAACCTTTAGATGGAATTTTATTAGGAACAGCTTCTGCAGTAGGATTTACTTTATTAGAAACTCTGGGACAATATGTTCCGAGTATTGTGGATAGTGCTAGTTTACAATTGGGAGTAGATGCGGGTCAATTGGTAGGATTACAATTGTTAATTCCCAGAATTTTAGGTTCAGTAGCTGGACACATGGCTTATAGTGGTTATTTTGGTTATTTTATTGGGTTAAGTGTTTTAAGACGTCGTAATAGTTGGTTGATTTTGGGAGTTGGTTATTTTACCGCATCTATTCTTCATGCTTTATGGAATGCTTCTGGGATTTTAAATATATTTATTTTGGCATTTGTAGGAGTAATTTCTTATGCTTTTTTGGGAGCTGCTATTTTAAAAGCAAGAGTTCTCTCTCCCACAAGAAATGAAAATTTTGCGACTCAGGTTTTAATGAAGTAATATTATGTCTACTTGAATACTTACACTCAAGAGTAAGGAAGGCAGAGGGAAAAAGGCAGAAGGGAAAGAAAAGTTCAAAGCTAGAAGATTTTTTGGTCGGGTAAGCGGAACAGAGTTCTATCGCGCATCCTGATATGATATAAAATCTAATTTAATTAAGCAAAAAAATAGATTAATTAACAATAGACTATATATTTTTGCTTGACCACGGGGTTACATTTAGTAAGTATTACAAGAAGCTATTTTATTTGATTGGGAGGGTATTAATTGCAAGATATCACCCAGTGGAAAAAGTAATACAACTGGGCGATAAAAAAACAATAGTTTAAGCTTTTAAAAGAAGTTTGGAAAATATATTATTGTCCTAAATTATCATCATTGTAAATAACAACTTTGCAATTAATCAAAAGTTGCTTCAAATGCTCCAAAGCAATTTCTACTTCCAGCTTTTTGTCTAAAGTGAAAATGCCAGTTATACCTACTCCAGTTTTGAAATTTGATTTTTTGTGAGTAAAAGATTGACTTGGATACTCATCAATAAGGGAGTTCCAGTCTTCTATTCCTACAACTTCAGACAACTTTTTGAAAGAATCAGGAGAAATAGATGTGCCACTCATAAAGCGTTTCAATGTTGATATTGAAACAAATGCTGATTCGTACCACTCTTTTTGTGTTTTTTTCCAACCTTTTTTGATTCTAGCTATATTTACTTTTTTAATACCTTCTTCTGAAAGACATATAGAACTTGAACTTTTTTTCTGCTCATACAACACCTCCAGTATATGGTCGTTAAATATTGCTATTAGCGTATATTCCTTTGGAAAGAAATTAATGAGTCAGAATATATATAGAACAGAAACAAATAAAAACAACTAATGTTGCAGTATATTAACTGTACTAACAGACAGAAATAAATTGGCCATAATATATACAAAAAGAACCAAAATAGAACTAAATGGAATAGTTCAGAGAAAAACATCAATGTGACACTTTTAGTATTGTCATAGTAAAAGTTTGGAGTCATAAAAAAACTTTCAAAATAAGCTCAACATTCTCTTTTTTGTCTCAATATTATTGATTGAGGTAAAGTTATCCTGTTTTTTCTTCTATCTCTCCTAATAAATAATCAGTTTTGAAAAAAACCGGAGAATAAAAATGGAAAATAACTCTACTCAAGAAAACAAAACATTCCCAAGTTGTATCGAAACCCAGGAAGTGAGTCCTATTAATTTAATGTATAAAGTTGTTGACCTGGCAATTGAAAATAGTGATGCTGGTTTAATTCTTGCTGGAGCATTAGGAAGTTCTATTGTTATCTGCGCGATCGCCCACTCAGCAACAAAATTAATCCGTGCATTGCGTTAGTAGAATATTTTTTCAAAGGATATTTGTAAAGTCAAAAAATCTAGAAAAACCTCTATCCAAACCTCTACCCTATCACCTACAAATAGAGAGGTTTTCAAACCACCATTCTTTTGTAGGGAAGGAGGGTAGGGGGGTGAGGTTTTTGAATTTGCAAATCATTTACCTATTTTGGGGGTAAATTTTCTACATAAGTATAGTGCTATAGTTTTTTTCCTAACTGTGGAAAGACTCTTCTGTGAATAGAAAGCTTTTCAAACCACTATTATCTTTTCGGGAAGGGAGTAACAGAAGTAAGATGTTTGAATTTGCAAATCATTTACCTATTTTGGGGATAAATTTTCTAGATTAAGTATAGTGCTATAGTTTTTTTTCCCGAACTGTGGAAAGACTCTTCTAGCAATAAAGAAATTTTCAAGCACTATTATTTTTTCGGGAAGGGAGTAATAGGGGTGAGATTAGGAAAATTGCAAATCATTTACCAATTTGAGGGGTAAATTTTCTAGATTAAGTATAGTGCTAGTGCTATAGTTTTTTTCCCGAACTGTGGAAAGACTCTTCTATAAATAGAGAAATTTTCAAAGCACTATTTTCTTTTCGGGAAGGGAGTAACAGCAGTAAAATGTTGGAATTTGTAAATCATTTACCAATTTGAGGGGTAAATTTTCTAGATTAAGTATAGTGCTATAGTTTTTTTCCCGAACTGTGGAAAGACTCTTCTATAAATAGAGAAATTTTCAAAGCACTATTTTCTTTTCGGAAGAGAGCAACAGAAGTGAGATGTTGGAATTTGTAAATCATTTACCAATTTGAGGGGTAAATTTTCTAGATTAAGTATAGTGCTATAGTTTTTTTCCCGAACTGTGGAAAGACTCTTCTATAAATAGAGAAATTTTCAAAGCACTATTTTCTTTTCGGAAGAGAGCAACAGAAGTGAGATGTTGGAATTTGCAAATCATTTACCTATTTTCGGGGTAAATTTTCTAGATTAAGTATAGTGCTATAGTTTTTTCCTGCCGTACATATTATTTTTCTACCTACCAAATTTAGGCCATAACACCTGGACAAAAAAATCATTCAAAATCTTGTTACATTGAAATGCCAGTTGATTTTGATCTAATTCATCTTTAGTAAAATAAGCTAAACGTTGACCTTCATTAAGTTGAATTTGCTTTAAATCTAAGTCTATTTGCTTCCAGAAAACGTAATGTTCTCTATCATAAATATTGTACTTTTGAAAAAAGTTAATATCTGTTAATTCAATTTCGATTTCTTCCCTTATTTCTCTGCATATACATTGTTCAGGAAGTTCACCATTTTCAATAAATCCTCCTAATAAATTCCAAGTATTAGGAAAAGGAATAGAATCTTTATTATCTCTAAGCACGAGTAAAATTTGCTGAGAACTGTTAAACAAAATAATTACACAACCTTGTAATTTGTTCATATTTTTCTTCTATTAGAATATATTTATTTGGGATATTATATAGATGGGATAAATATAGCGATCGCCTAATATCAAATCTGGTAACATGGGTGTAATTATATCTTATAGGGACAAATGGTTATTCGCCCTGACAGGGGTAAGAATGGAAGATAATTGAGAAATATTTGGCAATGATTGAAAATAGAACATTTTTTTATACATACAGCAGATTCCAAATATATGAAGTAAAGAGATTAACAATTGAATGTTCTAAGTGTGGGCATCTTGCCAGTTTCGGGAGTAGATAAACAGAATTTTTATCCTGAAGATAAAAAGTCAAACTATCACCCACCCTAAACAAATAATTATCGGCAGTTGTCTCTAGAAAATTCTCCATATCAGTTAACTTATTACTGTGAAGAATCAGATTTTGCCGAAGTAGATAAACAGAATTTTTACCCTGAAAATAAAAAGTCAAACTATCGCCCACCCTAAACAAATAATTATCGGCAGTTGTCTCTAGAAAATTCTCCATATCAGTTAACTTATTACTGTGAAGAATCAGATTTTGCCGAAGTAGATAAACAGAATTTTTACCCTGAAAATAAAAAGTCAAACTATCGCCCACCCTAAACAAATAATTATCGGCAGTTGTCTCTAGAAAATTCTCCATATCAGTTAACTTATTACTGTGAAGAATCAGATTTTGTCGAAGTAGATAAACAGCATTTTTATTCTGAAGATAAAAAGTAAAAATATCACCCACCCCAGGGAAATAATTAGGGCTTGCTGATAAAATATAAAAGCACTGATAGATAAAGGCTTTAGCCTTTTTAGGTTGAAAAAAGTGCCTGGTTTTCAGTTGAAAACAATCAAAAACTTAGCATAAAATGCAGAATAATAGCAGAAAAATCACTCTTACAAATATATCCAACTATCTCCTAACTACTCTCTACTCCCCCACTCACCTACTCCTGAAAAAGAATTTTTCAGCAAACCCTAATTATCGGCGGTTATCTCCAGAAAATTTTCTCTACTCATCAACAACTAAATCATTAATTACCCATCCACATTTATTCGTTAATTCATCCTTGTCAATAGTCATATTTTCCAAAAGCAAATAAACCGAATTTTTACCAGCGAGTGAAAAATTAAAGTCAGACAAATCTCCAGGAAAATAATTATTGGCAGTTGTATCAAGCAAATTTCCTTGTTCATCTAAGGAAGAAAATGCAAGAGATAAACCATCACATTCTTGATTCAGAAAATTTAGTTGACCAGTAATTTTTACTGATTCGGATATTTGCCCTAAATAGAGAAAATATTTAGAGGTTTGTTTAGTAGTATCCGAGGGGTCTGTCATTAATTTATAACCATTTTCAGAAATTTGAGTAACTGCCGAATAATTATAAGTAATATAAGGAGATTGATTTAAACTCATCCAGTCTAACTGTCTACCTGGACGTTGAGGAATTTGTTTTTGTACTGCTGATAAAGTTTGTACAGCAGTTTCGACAGAAGTAGGACGAAATCTTTGATAAAAACTGACAGTAATTCCACCATCTAAGATAAATTCTTCTGGCAATTTTCGGAAATCTTGAGCAATGGGAAAATTTTGAGTAAAAGCGTCATAGACAAACTTAACTAAATCTTGTTGTCCTGGTTTTAAGACTTGTTCATCAGTTAATAATACTTTCTGAAATGGGTTAGCAATAACTATATATTGTGCCTCTAATAATTCTGGCAATGGGTAAGTATCGCGGGTGTCGATGTGTGGTTTACTTATTGCTCTTAAATTCGACCAACTTTCAGGATTAATTATCCGGTTAGCATTTCTAATGATATTGGCATTAAATAGATTTGAGGAAGCAGCTACATATACTAATTCTCGATTTTTGGCTAATTTACTTAGATAATCACTCAAACGTAAAACTTGATCATAGTCGGAACGAATTAATGGAGAAAAATTAGTGGCAAATAATGGTCGTAGGGAATTATTAAATTTGCCAATAGTAGTTATGCCAAGGACAAAATTGCCAAGTAACAATATTCCCGTGAGACTTAAAATGATTAATCTAGTTTTGTCTGGAAAAATATTAATGGTCGTCCAGATAAATGAAGCTAATCCTAAAACTATTATTGGCGTAAAATGTAGAGAGTAATGAATATTGCCATAACGCAACAAAATTAACCATTCAGCTAAAGAAAAAATCCCGAATAATAAAATAAAAATAGTAGTGGATGGAATTAAAGATTTTGTCAGAATACCTACGGAAAATCCCATAGCTACTAATAGTAAAGTTATTAATCCATAAAAACAGGCATAACGCCAAAATATATCAGGTATTGATAAACTCCAAGCAGCATAGAGAGTTCGATAATTTTCTGTTAAAGAACTTTGGATAAAACCCCAAGCAAAAATTGATATAGTCAGGAAACTACTGAGAGAAATCAGACTAATTTTAATGGCATTTTCTAAAAGTCTTTTCCAGGAATTATTGACAGAATTGAAAGTAGTCAAAAAGTTAATCATAGTTTGGCAACTAACAGCAGCAAGAAAAGCTATTGCGCTATAAGCAAAATGTCTCCTTAAAACAATAGATATGCCCAAACATAATCCAATGACAGGAATTTGCCACCAAGCAGTTAATCTAATATTTTGTAAGTAAATTAAAATCCCCAGTAAAATAAATAAAGTCGCTCCAATATCGGGATATCCTCTCAAACTTGGACTCCAAGTCATAGGTATTAGTAGAGCGATCGCTACTGTTGACCAAAATACCCACCGAGAAAGAACTGGAATTAATTTTGTCGCGATAGAACCGACCAGCAAACTAAATGGTAATAAATAGACCAGATTAATACTCAGAATATAAACAATTCTTTGATTACCAAACAGATAAAGAAATGGGATTAATGGGAGCACGACCAAATAATTTTTTTGTTGAGATAAAGAACCTAAAATATCATCAATAGCTCTTGGAGGTGATGCTCGAAATAAATTTGTTAGATTATTTGCTGCGTTCTGATATCCCACAAAGTCCCACCAATAAATTGTATGTTCATTGGATACATATATTGATGTTATGAGGGTAATTATCAAAACTACAATTAAGAAAATAATGCTATTAATCTGAAAGCTAGACTGTGAATTAAATTTAGTATTTAATGATTTGAAAAAAGAGTGATTTTTCATATTTATCCCGAAATTAGATATAGCGCTAGGGAATAGGGAATAGGGAATAGGGTTTTAGGATTGAAAAATGTCCTAAGCAATTCTTGTAGTGCTATAGCTGTGGTCTTGCCATATAATTCTCATACAATTCTATTGAGCTAATATCAAACTTTTCTGAATTTTACCGTCTTATTCTATCTTTGGAAATATCATTTACAGAAAAAAATTCTTATCCTGTGTGTCACTTTGCCAAAATAGACAGAATTAATTAATGGATAATTTTCCCTGATGAGCGGTAATTTTTTTCCCTTTTCAGTAGTGGAGCTGTTTGGCAAAATTTCACAGAATTTTCCCGGATGAGCAATAAATTTTTTCCCCTTTCAGTAGTAAAGCTGTTCGGCAAAATGCCAGATAATTTTCTCACAGAAAAAATCTCTTATCCTGTTGATCACTTTGTCAAAATAGTCAGAATTAATTGATGTATAATTTTTCCTGATGAGGGAGAAATTTGTCTCCTCTTCAGTAGTGGAGCTTTTTGGCATTTTGCCAGATAATTTTCCCGCAGAAAAAATTTCTTATCCTATTTATATAGTCACAATTAATTGATAGATAATTTTCCCACAGAAAAAATCTCTGACCCTGTTTGTCATGTTCTGAAAATCAATAAATTTTTTCCCCTCTTCAGTAGTAGAGATTTTGGGCAAAATTTCACAGAATTTTCTCGCAGAAAAATCTCTTATCTTGTTTGTCACTTGACCAAAATAGCGAGAATTAATTAATGGCAAATTTTCCCTAATCACCGAGAAATTAGTCTCCTCTTCAGTAGTAGAGATTTTGGGCAAAATTTCACAGAATTTTCTCGCAGAAAAATCTCTTATCTTGTTTGTCACTTGACCAAAATAGCGAGAATTAATTAATGGCAAATTTTCCCTAATCACCGAGAGATTTTGGGCAAAATTTCACAGAATTTCCCCAGAAAAAATCTCTGACACTGTGTGTCATGTTCTGAAAATAGCGAGAATTAATTAATGGCAAATTTTCCTTGATGAGCGAGAAATTAGTCTCCTCTTCAGTAGTGGAGATTTTGGGCAAAATTTCACAGAATTTTCTCGCAGAAAAATCTCTTATCTTGTTTGTCACTTGACCAAAATAGCGAGAATTAATTAATGGCAAATTTTCCCTAATCACCGAGAAATTAGTCTCCTCTTCAGTAGTAGAGATTTTGGGCAAAATTACACAGAATTTTCTCGCAGAAAAATCTCTTATCTTGTTTGTCACTTGACCAAAATAGCGAGAATTAATTAATGGCAAATTTTCCCTAATCACCGAGAAATTAGTCTCCTCTTCAGTAGTGGAGATTTTTGGCAAAATTTTACAGAATTTCCCCAGAAAAAATCTCTGACCCTATTTGTGATGTTCTGAAAATAACGATAATTAATTAATGGATAATTTTCCCTGATGAGGGAGAAATTTTTTGCCCTCTTCAGTAGTAAAGATTTTGGGCAAAATTTCACAGAATTTCCCCAGAAAAAATCTCTGACCCTATTTGTGATGTTCTGAAAATAACGATAATTAATTAATGGCAAATTTTCCCTAATCACCGAGAAATTAGTCTCTTTTTCAGTAGTGAAGATTTTGGGCAAAATTTCACAGAATTTCCCCAGAAAAAATCTCTGACCCTGTTTGTCATGTTCTGAAAATGGAGAAATTTGTCTCTTGTTCAGTAGTGGAGCTTTTTGGCAAAATTTCAGAGAATTTTCTCACAGGAAAAATCTCTTATCCTATTTGTCACTTTCTCAAAATAGTCAGAATTAATTGATGGATAATTTTCTCTGATGAGGGAGAAATTTGTCTTCTCTTGAGTAGTAAAGATTTTTGACAAAATTTCAGAGAATTTCTCCCAGAAAAAATCTCTTATCCTATTTATCACTTGACAAAAATAGTCACAATTAATTGACTAATAGTTTTTTCTTCTTGCTTCTTCCTTTCTCCCTCTTGCTTCTTCCTTCTTCCCTCTTGCTTCTTCCTTCTTCCTTCTTATGCTAAAGTGAGAAAAAATTCAGCCCTAAGAACAAAAACTACAACAAAAATCCGCAATTGGAAGTATTGACATGAAAGCATTAATTCTCTCTGGTGGAAAAGGTACAAGGTTACGTCCTCTTACTTATACAGGAGCAAAGCAATTAGTACCAGTTGCGAATAAACCTATTTTGTGGTACGGCATTGAGGGTATTATCGCAGCAGGTATTACCGACATTGGCATTGTTATTAGTCCAGAAACGGGAAAAGAAGTACAAGAATTAACAGGAAACGGCGAAAAATTTGGAGCTAATATTACCTATATTCTGCAAGAGCAACCTGCTGGTTTAGCTCATGCTGTGAAAATTGCCCAACCATTTTTGGCAGATTCTCCTTTTATCATGTATCTAGGAGATAATATTATTGAGAGTCAGCTAGAACAATTTTTAGAGACTTTCAAACAAGAACAATTAGATGCTTTAATTTTGCTGCGAAAAGTACCTAATCCCACAGCATTTGGTGTAGCAAAAGTAGATGAAAAGGGAAAAGTTTTAGGGTTAGTAGAAAAACCGAAAGTTCCTCCATCTGATTTGGCACTGGTGGGAATATATTTCTTCTCAAATAAAATCCATAATGCCATTGCTAATATCAAACCTTCAGCTAGAGGAGAATTAGAAATTACTGATGCTATTCAATATTTAATTGACCAACAAACATCCGGTGCAGACAAAGAAATTTCTGTTGAAGCGCGTACCTTAGAAGGTTGGTGGTTAGATACGGGTAAAAAAGATGATTTACTCAGTGCTAATCAAATTATTTTAGATACTCGTTTAACTAATTCAGTAAATGGGGAAATAGATTCTCAAAGTCAAATTATTGGGCGAGTAAAAATTGGTGAAAATACAAAACTAATTAATTGTAGTATTCGAGGTCCGGTGATTATAGGAGATAATTGTCACCTAGAAAATTGTTTTATCGGTCCTTATAGTAGTATTGCCGATAATGTAACTTTAATTGATGTTGACATTGAGCATAGTGTGATATTACAAGGAGCAAAAATTATTGAAATTCACCAACGTATTGTTGATAGTTTACTCGGTCGTCGTGCCCAACTAATTAATGCTCCACAACGTCCTAAAGCATTACGATTTATGATTGGTGATGATAGTCAAATAGAATTAACATAATTAGGCAATAGGCAATAGGTAATAGGCAACAGGCAACAGGGATAAGGGGATAAGGGATAAGGGATAAAAGTTTCCTAATTTTTATGTATTTTTAGCATTATTGTAGGGTGCGTTAGACGGCTAAAATTTCGACTCGGAACGGTTAGAAATCCGTCGTAACGCACCATTTTAGTCAGTCTAGTAGGTGCGTTAGACGGCTAAAATTTCGACTCGGAACGGTATTTAGAAATCCATCGTAACGCACCATTTTAGTCGGTCTAGTAGGTGCGTTAGACGGCTAAAATTTCGACTCGGAACGGTATTTAGAAATCCATCGTAACGCACCATTTTAGTCAGTCCAGTAGGTGCGTTAGACGGCTAAAATTTCGACTCGGAACGGTATTTAGAAATCCGTCGTAACACACCATTTTAGTCGGTCTAGTAGGTGCGTTATACGGCTAAAATTTCGACTCGGAACGGTATTTAGAAATCCATCGTAACACACCATTTTAGTTGTTTTAGCTTCACTTAACTGAACTTTTCCCCCACCCCGAAGGAGAAACTCATATAAATACTAACTCTATATACTTCCTAACAGTTAATTACTATTCCACTCAATTAATTCAAAAATTAATCAATTCCATTACATTAACTACCCAACTATTTCAGCAAATTATTATCATCAATAACTCTACCGACGATCATTCTATTTATCAACTCCAAAACAACACCACAATTATTATCGACTCAGAAACTAATTTAGGATATGGAAAAGCTTGCAATTTAGGATTAAACTGGATTTATGATCAAAACCCTCAAGCCATAATTTGGTTAATTAATCCCGATGCTTATTTATTCCCGGATTCTCTGGAAAAAGCACATCATTTTTTAGCAAAAAATCCCGAATTTTCCATATTAGGAACAACCGTCTACGAACCCACAGGTAAAATTTGGTTTGGTGGTGGAAAATTTATTCCTGAAACTGGCAAAATAATTGCTAATGAATTTATCTCCAACACAGAAACATCAACTACAGATTGGGTAACAGGATGCAGTATGTTAATTAACTTCAAAAACTTTAAAAACTGTCCTGAATTTGATAAAGATTATTTTTTATATTATGAAGACTTTGACTTCTGTAGACGCTATGTAAAACAAGGTCATAAAATTGCCATAACTCAAAAAATATCTGTAATTCATCAACCATCTTCCATTACCAATAAAAATCCCGAATTAAAACTTGAGCATAGCATCTATAGCTACCTATTAAGTTTAGAAAAACATACAAATAAATTAGTTTTAATATATAGATTACTCAGAATTACTATAGCTGCTTTAGTTAAGCTACCAATAAATTATCAAATAGCTCGTGTTAAAATCAAAGCAATTAGGAAATTTATCAGATATAATTGTATGTTGGGTAGAACCAAGTGTTAGCGGAGCTTCCTGAAGGGAAACCCAACAAAGTATCATTTAATTAGGAAGAATTTTTGTCTGATTTGAACCTAGTTTGCTGAAAATTTTGGGTTTATCCTAACGGATAAGCTGGCGCTAACGTTCCTCAACCCAACCTAAACTATTCAAAATTTTTGACTCTAACTATAAATGTCTATAGCTGCTTTAGTTAAGCTACCAATAAATTATCAAATAGCTCGTGTTAAAATCAAAGCAATTAGGAAATTTATCAGATATAATTGTATGTTGGGTAGAACCAAGTGTTAGCGGAGCTTCCTGAAGGGAAACCCAACAAAGTATCATTTAATTAGGAAGAATTTTTGTCTGATTTGAACCTAGTTTGCTGAAAATTTTGGGTTTATCCTAACGGATAAGCTGGCGCTAACGTTCCTCAACCCAACCTACACTTATTGCTGGATTCTTAATCCATATATCCGTGCCATAATCCCTGTGAGCGCAAATGTCTAAGGAACTTCTAATTAATCTATCAGTATTAATTCCAAAACCAACAGGAATATCCATCTACGCTAATAACATCCTGCCACAACTTCAACAACTTAATCCTACCCTGTTAGTAGCCAATAATATTTCCAATTTTAACTGCCATCTAATCCCTAACAACATGACGCCCGCTCAGGGAACAAAAGGTCATTTACGACGATTATTATGGACTCAATTTCAATTATCAAATATCTATAAAAAATTACAAGCAAATCTACTTTTTTCTCCCCTTCCAGAAGCGCCTTTATTTTCTCAGTGTCGTTATATAGTAATGGCTCACGATTTAATTCCTTTACGTTTTCCTAAACCTGGTTCTCGCTTAACTGCTTATTTCAAATATTATATTCCTCAAGTATTAAACCAGGCAGAACATATTATTTGTAATTCTCAAGCAACGGCAACAGATATTACTGATTTTTTCCAAATACCACCTCAAAAAATTACACCTATTCCTTTAGGTTATGACTCTCAAAGATTCCAATTTTTAGACTTACCTACGCAAAATTACTTTCTTTATCTCGGTCGCCATGACCATTATAAAAATCTGCATCGGTTAATAGAAGCATTTGCTAAATTGCCTAATTTTTCCGAGTATGAATTATGGTTTGCCGGACCTACAGATAATACTTATACACCAACATTAAAAACTCAAATTAAAGAATTAGGTTTAACAAAATTAGTCAAATTTCTAGACTATGTTCCTGATTCAGAATTACCCAAAATAATCAATCAAGCGATCGCTCTGGTTTTTCCTAGTCTGTGGGAAGGGTTTGGTTTTCCCGTATTAGAAGCAATGGCCTGTGGTACTCCTGTTATTACTTCTAATATTTCATCCCTGCCAGAAGTTGCGGGAGATGCTGCTATTTTAGTTAACCCGAAAAATGTAGGAGAAATAACAGATGCGATGAATATTATTGCTAAAGATGGAGGAGAGCGATCGCGCCTCTCGACCTTAAGTTTGGCTAGAGCTAAAGAGTTTAGTTGGAAAAAAACTGGTTTAGCTACTAGGGAGATAATTCAGAATTATCTGATTAATAATTTAAGATGATAAGAAAAAAATAGAGCTTTGAAAACTCTATTTTTTCTTGAGAACTATTCAACTATTTGATTACCCAATAAACATTTGCGTTTGTTTTTGTTGTTAGCCACCTTCCATTATTTTCAATACACAACCACTGCCCTTAATAATAATTATTCAGAAAATAAACTTCATCACCATAATTAATAATTGGATCACTATTATCTCTTTTCCGAATAGTCCATTTTTGTTGTTCGTACAAGCCATCATAGTAGTATAGTGCGGGAGTACTCCATGCACCAAGAGTTTTCTTGTCTCCTACAGAAGCTTCCGTCGTCTCTATTTTTACTGTGTCTCCATCTTTTATTACTCCACTTCCACCAGACAGTTTAAGTTTTATAGGAGGTTGTGATGTACTAAACTGTGGGAAGTATTCTTCAGGACCTATATCTCCTACCCTTTCTAAAGACGTAAGGATATTTACTGATATGACTCATCAAAGTTCATATAAAAGTTCATATAATTAGGCTTTTCTTCATAGTGAAAATCAACCGTTATTAGCTACCTGCACAAATTGAATAATTTGTCAATCTCATAAAATCTATATGAATATTTATTCAACAAACAATAGACAGCAAGCATTAACGAAGTCAAAAGTCAGAAGTCAGAAGTTAAATATTCCATCTGATCTCCATCTCCCCTACTCCCCAGAGGGAGGCCAGAAACTCCTATAGCAATGTGCGCTGGCATATTTACAAATTGCAGGAGGTGTCCAATAGCTAAAAGTCTTATACTATCCGCAATTTATTCCCCCTATTGCCTTCCGGAGTTGTTGCCTGTTGCCTGCGCGCAGCGCTATACTTCAAAGGCCCAGGAGTAGGCTGGAAAAAAAGCGATCGCCTCCTTCTTAGCTATGGAGCGATCGCCCTTTCATAGATAGACACCCCAGAAATGTTACTTGCAGCGATTAGTGCAGAAGATACAAATTTCACCTTCGTTACAAATATGTGAAGAGAACTAGCGTATTATATCGCGCTCATTGCGCAAATCGTTAACTAAGTCGAAACTCTCAGGAATTAGGCACTGACAATAAATATAGGGTTTTGTGTTACGCTACCGCTAACACACCCTACTGGACTGACACTATTGCCTGTTGCCTATTGCCTGTTGCCTGCACACAGCGCTATAAATAATTCAAAATTATCTATTCAATCAGGAAGTGCTATTCTCTTTCTTGAGAGTGAGAATAACTAAATATTGACGAGGAGTGAAAATTATGGTAGCAATACCGTCATTCAAACCAACTTATGGACAAAATACTTTTAACTTATCACCCACAGCAATAACAACAACATTGCCTTGGAACCATACCTTGCTGCCCACAACACCCCTATTCGGTACAGATGGCATCCGGGGCAAAGCAGGAGAACTACTAAACGCCCCCCTAGCCTTACAAATAGGCTTTTGGGCAGGACAGGTATTGCGCCAATATTCTCCAAACTGTGGCCTTGTAATTATGGGTCAAGATACCAGAAATTCAGGCAATATGCTAGGAATGGCTCTATCAGCAGGTTTAACCGCAGCAGGGTTAGAAGTTTGGAATTTAGGTTTATGCCCTACCCCTTGTGTTGCTTATCTTACTAGCGTTTCAGAAGCAATAGGCGGGGTAATGATTTCTGCTAGTCATAACCCACCCGAAGATAATGGGATTAAATTTTTTGGTTCCGATGGTACAAAACTCTCTTCAGAATTACAGAAACAAATAGAATCTGGAATTAGAGGAATGGCAGATTTTCCAGCTATTCACAATAACTGGGGACAGCATTACCATAGACCAGAATTAGTCAAGGAGTACCAAGCATCTCTACATTCTCCTTTAATACCAGGACATTTCCAGGGAATGAAAATAGTTCTGGACTTAGCTTGGGGAGCAGCAGTTCATACCGCCCCAGAAGTTTTCCAGGGAATGGGGGCAGAAGTAATTTGTTTACATGACCAACCAAACGGCGATCGTATCAATGTCAACTGTGGGTCTACTCATCTCCATTCCCTGCAACAAGCAGTAGTAGAAAACAAAGCTGATATAGGATTTGCCTTTGATGGAGATGCTGACCGAGTATTAGCAGTAGATTCTCAAGGTCGTTCAATAGATGGAGATTATATACTCTACTTCTGGGGCCAAAGCTTAAGTAAAGCCGGGTTATTGCCAAACAACTTGATTGTCACTACAGTCATGGCCAATTTAGGATTTGAACGTGCTTGGCACAAACAGGGTGGACAAATATTGAGGACTAAAGTAGGAGACCAATATGTTCATGCAGAAATGCAGCGGACAGGCTCAATGTTAGGCGGCGAGCAATCAGGACATATTCTCTGTCCTCACTATGGCCTTACAGGAGATGGTCTAATGACAGCCCTACATTTAGCAGCTCTAGTCAAAAGCTCAGAAGTCTCCCTAGCAGAATTAGTAGACCAAAGCTTCCAGACCTATCCCCAATTGCTCCGAAATGTCCGGGTAGAAGACCGCGATCGCCGAGCCAACTGGCAAAAGTGCGAACCATTAGTCAGAGCTATAGACGAAGCAGAAACAGCTTTAGCAGATGTAGGGCGGGTTTTAGTCCGAGCCTCTGGCACAGAACCACTAATTAGAGTTATGGTAGAGGCAATTAATGCTGAACTCGCAAGCTACTGGACAGAGAACTTAGTTTTAGCAGTCCAGCAATATCTGGCCTAAAACTGACTTAACAATGCCGACAAAACAAAAGTCTAAAAAAAAATCAAAAAGCAAATCAAAAAAGAAAGGCAAACCTGCTGCTCCCCAGGTTAGCAAAAAGGAATTAGCTGCCAGAAAGCGCCAAAGAGCTAAACAAATTCAGCAGGTTATTGGCGCTCTTGTTACTTATGGTGGTCTTGGTCTTGTTATTGGTATAACGTTATTTTTCATAGCGGAGCCAAAAATAGCCCTCGCTGGTGGTGGTGGTGTGGCAGTTTTAGGTTTTTCCTTCAAGTATCCAATTTTAGGACTTTGGGCCTTCCTAATTTATATGCCCTTTGCTGGCACTGTGACTTACTGGATCGGTGGAGGAAGTCCCATTTTTCAGTTAGCAAAAGATGGCTTTTTCATTCCAGCAATGATTGGCATTGGTATGTGGTGCAAAAAAACAGGAAATCCATTCATCATTCCCAAGGCAGTGAAAAATCCCTTATACATTTTATTGGGCTTTTGTCTACTTACTTTACTATTAGTTAATGGTGCTCAACAGTTGGAACCACCAGACCCACTCAGACCAAATGTTAATGAACAAGTTAATGAACAACCAATATTGATGGGAATATTGGGACTCAAAGCATTGATCGGCTACCTACCTTTAATTACAGGTGCTTACTATAAACTCAAAACTAAAAAAGAATTATTACTTGCTGCGCGTCTTACACTAATTTTAGCTATTATCTGTTGTTTACTTGGTATAGTACAGTACCAATTTCTCAGTTCAGGTAAGTGTAAAGGTACTCGTGGTTTTACTGGACAACAACTATTTAGAGCAACTCTAAAAGCTAAATGTTTAGTAGGAGGCGCTCTATTATTTAGTCCTAGTCAGGGTGTGATTCGTTTACCGGGTACTTTTGTTGCACCTTGGCAGTGGGGATGGTTTTTGATTTCTAATGCTGCCTTTACCTTTGCAGTTGCTTTTAGTGACCCCTCTCCTATCTGGCGAATAGGAGGTTTATTTGGAATGGCAGTGGTTTTTGTTAATGCAGCTATTAGCGGTCAAAGAATTGCTCTAGCTCTGGTTCCCACAGTAACTATAATTCTTCTGGTGCTGACAGGTCAGATCGCTAACCTCAAAAGGTTTCTTCCTATAGGTATTGGACTAGGTGTTGTACTGGGAGGAGTAATAGTATCCAATCCTGTAGTTGTTCAGGAGCGGATAGATAGTTTTGTTAGTCGCTGGCAAGCTGCACCACCCACTGCTTTTATTACCGGACAATTTCACGAAGTCAGCCATGTAGGAGTTTTGGGCAAAGGGTTAGGACGGGCTACTAATTCAGCCCGAACTTTTGGTAGAACTAGGTTAATTGAGACTTATTATCCTAAGTTAATTTATGAAATAGGACAGTTCGGCGCAATTGCAATGTTAGTCTTGCTAACCACTATTACTTTTACTAGTTTCAAAGCTTATCGCTCTGTTAAAGACAAGAGTCTACGCAGTTATGGTGCATGCTATTGGGTTTTTGTTTTGATTATTAGCTACAACACTTATTACTATCCTCTAGATGTAGATCCAGTTACGGTTTATTACTGGTATTTTGCTGGAGTAGTTCTGAGGTTGCCAGCAATTGATAAACAGGAACAAGCAAGAATTAAAGCGGAAGAAGAAATGGAAAATGGTAAATAAGAAGGAGAAAAATGAACGCACAATCTCTAAAAGAAAAAAATCAACAATTAGCTATTCCTATTTCTGTTGTCATTCCTACCTATAATCGTGAAGAAGCTCTGGTAGATACGATCGCGGATGTTATTGCACAAGACTATCCTAATTTTGAAGTTTTGGTAGTTGACCAAACTGCTACTCATAAACCAGAGACTCAAGCTTATTTAGAAGAACAAGCAAGTTCTGGAAAAATTAAATTGTTCCGTCTGACTTGGGCGAGTTTACCAGGGGCAAGGAATTATGCGGTCAGACATTGTAGTGGCGAAATAATTCTTTTTATTGATGATGATGTACGCTTGGAAAAAGGATTTTTGGCGGCCCATGCTCGTAACTATGTTGATCGCCCAGAGATAGGTGCAGTGGCGGGACGAGTATTCGATCGCATGAAATTAGGAGATTCTGGTGGAGAGCTGGAAATAGAAGATTTACCCCCTGAAGCATCAGACCCCGGTATTGCTTGGTATCATATCGATTTGGTACATACAGTTAAGGCTCAACGAGTGATATCAGCAAGAGGTTGTAATATGTCTTATCGCCGAGATATTTTTACTAAGTATGGTCTGAGTTTTGATGAGCGGTTTCGAGGTAGTGCAGTACGGGAAGAGTCAGATTTTTGTTTGAGGTTACGACAAACTGGTTATCAGATTTGGTTTGACCCAGAAGCTTCTCTAGTTCACTTGGGTGAAGAAAGTGGAGGTTGTCATGATATTTCAACGCGATCGCTCAAATATCAAGTTACTTTTTATCACAATCACTTTTTCATGGGATTAAAAAATCTGACTCTTAATCAATGTCTGCGTTTCTTTGCCAAATTATTTGATTGTCATGTGTTGGGCAACCCTCCTTGTTATAAAGGTGGCTCCCCTATCAAAATAATTACCCGTGGAGGTTTCTATACTCTTGGTTTTTTGAGTGCTGTTCAAACAAAGGTTAAATCTATTTGGGATGATGGGCAAATTTATACAAGGGAACAGGGAATAGGGAACAGGGAATAGGGAACAGGGAACAGGGAGGAATAATTGATAATTTATGGATAATAATTGATTTTACTGTTGATTTTTGGAGATGTCTTTAAAGAAAGTTAAAAATTAGAAATAAGTAGAGACTTTGTATGCAACATCAGTCCATAGGTTGAAGTAAAAAAATCAAGAATTAACACGCTATTTATTATGAAATTTATCGATCCTAAAACAGATTATGCCTTCAAAAAAATCTTTAGTTCTGCACAGAGTAAAGATATTATAATTAGTTTTCTCAATGCACTACTTTATGAAGGTCAGAATACTATCCGTGACTTAGAATTTATTGATACCTATGAACCTGGGTCAGTAGCCATTCTCAAAGATTCATATTTAGATGTGAGGGCTAAACTTGATAATGGCTCTACAGTGATTATTGAAATGCAGGTTTTAAATATCGAAGGTTTTAATAAACGAGTTATTTATTATGCTGCAAAAGTTTATGTTAATCAACTCCAGCGAGGTAAAGTTTATACAGGTCTAAAACCAGTAATTTCTTTAACTATTGCTGATTTTACGATGTTTAAGGAGAGTGAAAAAATTATTACACGCTTTGCATTTAAAGAATGGGAGAATTCTTTTGTTTATCCAGACAGCGATATAGAACTATTTTTTGTGGAGTTACCTAAATTTAAGAAAAAATTGGCAAATTTAGAAAATATTACAGATAAATGGCTCTACTTTATGAAACATACTAATAGTTTGGAGGTCGTACCGGAATCAATGGAAGTAGTTCCTGAAATTAGTCAAGCTTTTACTATTGCTAATGAGGCTAATTTAACTATAGATGAATTGCAACAATTGGAAAAGCAAGAGCAATTTCTTCTTGACCGGAAAGGGGCAATTGCTTTTAGTAAAGAAGAAGGTCGTGAAGAAGGGAAAATAGAAGGTCGTGAAGAAGGGAAAAGGGAATTAATTATAAATTTAATAGAGCGTTTATTAGGAACAATTGATTCCAATATAAAAGAACGCTTTAATCAATTATCAAATAGGGAATTAGAAGAATTAAGTCAGGTAATGTTAGAGTTCAAAAATATATCTGATTTAGTAGCTTGGTTAGAGCAAGTCAGAGATGAAGAGTGACACAAATAGGTAATAAATAGGGAAACTATTTTTTTGATAAAAAATCAATATTTAAGTCATACTAAGAGAAAGTAAAAATAATACTGCTGACTTCAATTTTTTTCTGAAAACTTCTAACAAATACTCCTTCATAAATACTAAATCACCCAATAATAACCATGAAAATATTAGTAGCGAGCCACACCTATATTGTTGATTTAAACCGGGAAAAATTACGCGCTTTAGCTCAACTTGAACCGGGTATTGAAGTTATGGTTGTTGTTCCTAAACGTTGGAATCCAAAAGGAGTACAAAGTCAAATAGTTGAAACCCAATTTATTGATGAAGGTTCTTTTCAAGTAGTACCTATTTCTAATTACAGCGAAAATAATCAAGCTTTACTGACTTTTGGTCCTGACTTAATTAGTTTACTAAGAAAATTCAAGCCCGATATTATTCAAGTAGAACAGGGTTCTAAAGCTTTAACTTATGCTCAATTTATTACTTTTAATAAACTTTTAGGACTCAAAGCTAAAAATCTATTTTTTACTTGGTGGAATTTACCTTATACTCTCAAGTTTCCCATTTCTTTATTAGAATCTTATAATCTCAAAAATACTGATGGAATTGTTGCTGGAAATAAAGATGGAGAAGATATTTTAAGAGAACGAGGCTACAAAGGGCCGATTAAAGTCATGCCTCAATTGGGAGTAGATGAAAGTTTGTTTAAACCAGAAACACAACCAGAATTAAAAGATAGTTTGGGAATTAAAACTGATGATTTTGTGGTGGGTTTTGTAGGTCGTTTTGTTGAGGAAAAGGGCTTACTCACATTAACTGAAGCCTTGGGAGGTTTACAAGAAAAACCTTGGAAATGGTTATTATTAGGAAGGGGTGAATTACAATCAACTTTATTAGAAAAAGCAGCAAAATTAGGAATTAAAGAGAGGCTAATTTTAGTAGAAAGTGTTCCCCACGACCATGTACAAAAATATATTAATCTGATGAATACTTTAGTATTGCCATCAGAAACTACTTATAAGTTTAAAACTTTAACTTCTGTGGGTTGGAAAGAGCAATTTGGTCATGTTTTAATTGAAGCAATGGCTTGTCAAGTGCCTGTAATAGGTTCTGATTCTGGAGAAATTCCTTATGTAATTGGGGATGCTGGTTTGGTATTTCCAGAGGGAAATGTTGAGGAATTGAGAAGTTGTTTAATGCAGTTGATGGAGCAAAAAGAATTAACTGAGGAATTAGGGAAAAAGGGTTATGAAAAAGCAATGAATCAGTATACAAATCAAGCTTTAGCCAGACAGTTATTTAATTTTTATCAGGAGTTAGTATAGTTTTTTTGATAGCGCTATATTATACAGCGGTTTTCATTTTGGTAGACTACTATTAACAATTAAATATTCCTAGTGCGGGCATCTTGCCCGCCATAGCATCTTGCCCGCCATAACATCTTGCCTGCTATGGGTGTACCTCACCCCTAGTGGAATCTGCTGTATGTATTACTGAATACAAATTTTGAGAATATTAAATTCGTATCAATCCCAGGATTAAGCTGTAGGATAATTGTATAATGGTATTTTACAATAATCTAGGTATTGCTGTCAGGGCTACGACTAACAGATATACTAGATTTTTGTCCAATACATATCAATAAATCACATCGAATGTCCAATATTTACTTTGATTCTGAAAATAATTCCAAATCTTTTGAATTACCAGGTGCTAAACCCCATTATAACCCTGATAGTCCAGGCAAAGTAGAACATATTTTCCTCGATCTAGAACTCGACATTCCTAATCACAGTTTTCATGGCAATTGTATCATTAGTTTAAACCCTGTACGGAGTGGGATTGATAAATTAACTCTTGATGCAGTTGAATTAGAAATTAAATCTATAAAAGTTAACGACACTGAACAAACTTTTGACTATGACGGCGAAGAATTACAGATTTATCTACAACCAACGACTGAAGCAGGTAAACAAATAAAAGTAGCGATCGCCTACGCGGCCAACAACCCTCAACGAGGGATCTATTTCATCACTCCTGACAAACATTATCCAAACAAACCCACCCAAGTCTGGACTCAAGGCGAAGACGAAGACTCTCGTTACTGGTTTCCCTGTTTCGACTACCCCGGTCAACTATCGACATCAGAAATTCGTGTCAAAGTATCCCATAAATTTATTGCTATCTCCAATGGTGAACTTATTAACACCGAAGAAAGTGAAGATAACAAAACTTATCATTGGATGCAAAAACAAGTTCATCCTACATATTTAATGACCTTAGCAGTGGGTAAATTTGTCGAAATTCAAGATGAATGGAATGGTATTCCCGTTACTTATTATGTAGAAAAAAAACGTCAAGATGATGCTCTACGAACTATGGGCAAAACTCCCCAAATGATAGAATTTTTTAGTCAAGAATTTGGCTATAAATATCCCTATCCTAAATATGCTCAAGTTTGCGTTAATGAATTTATTTTTGGAGGGATGGAAAATACCTCTACAACTTTACTGACAGATAGATGTTTACTAGATGAAAGAGCAGCTTTAGATAATCGTAATTCTGAAAGTTTAGTTGCTCACGAACTTGCCCATCAATGGTTTGGCGATTTAATAGTCATTAAACATTGGTCTCATGCCTGGATTAAAGAAGGAATGGCTACCTACTCAGAAGTATTATGGACAAAGCATGAGTATGGTCAAGATGATGCTGCTTATTATCGATTGAAAGAAGCTCGAAGTTATATTGCTGAGGATAAGTCTCGCTATCGTCGTCCGATTGTTACTAATATTTATCGGGAAGCAATAGAACTTTATGACCGTCATCTTTATGAAAAAGCTGCTTGTGTTTATCACATGATTAAAACCGAATTAGGAGGTGAATTATTTACAAAAGCTATTCATACTTTTGTGAAAAATAATGCTCATCAAACGGTGGAAACTATCGATTTATTAAGAGCAATTGAACAGGCCACAGGACGGAATTTACTATTCTTATTTGACCAATATGTTTTTCGGGGCGGTCATCCTGATTATCAGGTTAATTATGCTTGGGATGGTGATAGTAAATTAGCTAAAGTAACAGTTAAACAAACTCTGGTAAACAACGATAAAAATGGGGATTCAAGCAAAGAATTATTTGACCTAAAAATTCCTATTGCTTTTGGTTATCTCAAAGAAGAAAAGCCAGAATTGACAACCTTTACTGTGCGAATACATGAGCAGGAACAAACCTTTTATTTTCCCCTGGCAGAAAAACCAAAATTTATCAGCTTTGATGTTGGTAATAACTATCTCAAAACAGTGAAATTGGTATATCCATTGGCGGAGTTAAAAGCACAGTTAGAATTCGATCCAGACCCTATATCTCGTATTTATGCTGCCGAGGCGTTGGTGAAAAAGGGTGGTTTAGAAGTTGTGAAAGTATTATCAAAAGCGCTGATAGAGGAATCTTTTTGGGGCGTGCGTGTTGAAGTAGTGAAGCAACTGGCAAAAATTCAACTAGACCAGGTCTTTGATAGTTTGGTTACAGGTTTAAACGACGAAGATGCTCGCGTGCGTCGTGCTGTGGTGGAAGCACTAACACAAATAAAAACCAATAAAAGTTATCAGCAACTAAAATCTATAGTGAAAAATGGCGATGCTAGTTATTATGTAGAAGCTGCTGCTGTGTCTGGAATTGGAGATATTGGTGCTGCCAATGCTAACTCCGATCAAAAGCCAACTGAGGAAAAGGTAATTAAATTGTTGAAGTGGGTGTTGGCAGAAAAACGAGGGTGGAATGAGGTAGTGCGTTCTGGTGCTATATCAGCGTTGAGTAAGATGAAGACTTCTGAAACTGCTTTGAATCAGATTCTGAAATATACTGTT
The DNA here is from genome assembly GCF_010692685.1 of Okeania sp. SIO2F5. Classification (NCBI taxonomy): domain Bacteria; kingdom Bacillati; phylum Cyanobacteriota; class Cyanophyceae; order Oscillatoriales; family Microcoleaceae; genus Okeania; species Okeania sp. SIO2F5. Next base: position 28,119 of record NZ_JAAHGU010000072.1, read on the forward strand.
ATTGGTGTACCGCAGACGCTACGTTTAAGTGCTATTCGTTCTCTAGGAACAATTTCTACTGCTCAGTCTCCTGTTAATTTGGAACGTATTTTGCAACGACTGACAGAGTTATCACGGGAAACATTTTTCTTAACTCAGATGTCTGTAGTAGCTGCATTGTCGCAAATGGAAACTAATCAAGCAATTGCAATTTTGCAGAGTATAGCCGATCAGACTGCTGATGGTCGAGTACGTCGTCGAGCTGAGGAAGCGGTACAGAGAGTTCAGAAAAATATTGGTTCTGATAAGGCTTTGAAGCAGTTACGTCAGGAATTTGATAAAATTAAAAAGGAAAATCAGGAATTGAAAAGTCGCTTGGAAAATTTGGAGGCTAAGGTTAAAGAATAAAGAAGGTTGTAGGTGGTAGGTATTAGGTGGTAGGTGAAAAGTCTGAGGAAAATATGGGTCTCAAGCATTGTTCTTGTCATATCAAGTTCTACTGATTAACCACAATATAAAAAGATAAAAAAGATGGCATACTCCTCAAGAGTCATCTTAAGATGACTTAAACTATTAGCCAAGGATTTAAATCCTTGGCTTGGCGAACCATATCATCCGCCAAGAAATAAATTTCTTGGATCAAAGCAGAAGTCATCTTTAGATGACTAAAGATAGCTAATTTATTATGGCTAATTAATGAAACTTGATATAAGACTACTTTTACGACAATAGCTAATAGGTTAAGGAAGGTTTGTGATTCTAATAATTTATTTCGGTGTATTGAGGACGGAGAAAAGATCAACACACTACCTACAACCATTCACCCATCATCAGAATTAGGCGTTGCATATTTGCGTATTGCAAGGAGTGTGGGGAGTGTAGGGGACCTTACATAGAGTGCGCATTGGAATTCTTGTTTGAGAAAAACAGGAAGTATAAAGATGGGTTACTTTTTCTGCAAAGATTCATCCATTAGTTCAGCAACGCCGAATCAAGATACTCTTTAATGAAAGTTTTCAACCGTTTAAGTTGGAAACTATTCGCCAATTGCAAAATTTCTTGGGCAAAAGGAGTTAAAGTAACATCCGATTCTAGAAGCTGTTCAGCAACTTCCACAATACCTTGAATATCGCCATCTTCTACTAAAGTGAGTAATTCTTGTAAGACTTCCATAGCTGGAGAAACAATTTCTTCACTTTTTCTAACCTCAGTCACCTGAGCTGATGCTGCGGTCTTTTGCTCATAAACCCACTCTAAGTCAAGACACTGCTGTAAAATTTCTAATAATCTGTCAGTCTGTATAGGTTTGGGCAAAAATACATCAGCTCCGTTATCAATTGCCTCTTGTTGATTACTTTCAAACACACTAGCAGAAGAAGCGATCGCCACTACATCCTTCAACTTTTCCGAACTGCGGATATATTTAAGTAATTCATAACCATTCATTACTGGCATCATTAAATCAGTAATCACCACATCCGGCAGAGATACCATCATTTTTTCTAGAGCTTCCTTTCCATTTTTCGCTTCACTCATTTCAAAGCCAAGCATTTCTAGCAAGATCACCACCACCGAGCGATTTTCCGAACGGTCATCAACAACTAAGACACGACATTTTTTACCTTGATAACCCAATATAGTTCCCTGCTTCACAGTTCTCGAAGCCACTGCCCATTCTTTTGCTTCTGGAACTTCCACATCAAACCAGAAAGTACTGCCTTTACCTACTTCACTCTTTACTTCCAGTTGACTACCCATGAGTTTGACAATCTTTTGACTAATGGCTAACCCCAAACCTGTGCCTTCTGTCTGTTTTTTGCAGTCACCCACCTGTTCAAATGGCAGGAATATTTTCTCTTGTTGTTCTGGGGTCATACCTACTCCTGTATCTTTAACTTCAAAGTTGAGGCGATATTGGTCTGACAATTTTTGTGCGGTGACGCTAAAGGTAACGCTACCAATATCGGTAAATTTAATCCCATTGCTCAGGAGATTGATCAATACCTGCTGTAGTCGTTTTTCGTCAGCGCAAATGCCTATAGGTAAATTTTTATCGGGGGAGTAGTAAAAATTTATGCCTTTTTGTTCGGCTCGAATGCGACATATTTCCACCACTCCTTGGAGAAAAGAGGGAAAATGAAACTCGCTTGCCAAGAGGTCGAGTTTGCCGGCTTCAATTTTGGAGAGGTCGAGAATATCATTGATTAATTTCAGTAAGTGAAGACCACATTGTTTGATAATATCAAGACCTTTGTTTTCTTCCTCACTCATGGTTTCAGAATACTGAAGGATTTGAGCATAGCCAAGGATACCATTGAGGGGGGTGCGGAGTTCATGGCTCATATTGGCAAGAAATTCACTTTTGGCTTGGTTGGCTGCATTAGCAGTTTCTTTCGCTTGTTCCAATTGCCAGATGTAAGCTTGTTCTTCGGTCATTAACTGTTTGACACGGCAGATCAGTTGATTTAGGGATGTTGCTAATACACCTACTTCATCATTAGTTTGAACTGGTACTTGCAGATTGAAGTTAGAATCACGAGTAACTAATTGAGCAACATCTGTAACTGTTTGCAGTGGCTTGGCGATTGCATGACTGGTATATAAAGCTAGAATCAGAGCCACCCCTCCTGAAAGGCCAAAGCTAAAAACAATGATTTGATTTCGTAGAAGTTGGGCATTATTTAAGGCTTGCTCGGCATCTATTTCTCTTTGAATTGTGAGCTGATAAAACTCTCCCATCATATCGGGAGCTTCAATAAAAGCAACAAATTCTGGACTTTTAACTAAATTTATCAAGAGTTGTTCAGCAGTTTCTAAACCCTCAAGTTTCTGGGTCAGGGGTTGTACTGTTTTTGTAAAGGTAATTACACGCTCCCTAAACTCCTCAACAGTTACTGCATAGTCTTCTAAAAAAGCTTGCAAATCTTTGAGGGTTGCTGGTTTTCCAGAATTATTGTGTTTAGCGAGCAAATCCTGAATATTTTGCAGTCGTTTGAGCAAAGCACCACTCTCTCGACGAAAAGCTTCAGGGTCTTGAAGGTAAGGAGCAAGTTGTTTAGCTGGGCGGTTGTAGAGAACATCAAGTTGCAGGGCGCTCAGAAGTCGGTTTTCGTAGGAGGCTATCTGTTGTTCTTGTTGTGCCTTGTTTTGATAGTAGTTACCAATCGCAAAACCTAATGCAGTTCCTGCAAATGCTACACTTAGGGCAATAGCATAGCCAGAAATAATTTTACTTTTGATGGACATAAAGTGAAGTTTAAGAAAAGCAAATTTACTATACATAAGAAGCCATTTCAGTTATCAGTTATCAGTTATCAGTTACCAGTTGTCATAGTTAGTTTTACATCCCTGTTTGCTTGGATATTATCTTTTTCTTTTGGGTACAATACCCCGTCATCTACACGGTGTTTACAATTGGTTGGGATTTGAGTCCCCATCTACTTATTCCTCCTTCCTTCTTCCTTCTTCCTCCTTCCTTCTTCCTTCTTCACATCATCGGAATTTTGATTGTAAATATTGTTCCTTGTCCAAATTGGGAATCCAATGTGAGTGTGCCATTGTGCTTTTCTACAACGATTTGCTCGGCGATCGCCAGTCCTAGACCTGTGCCTTTCCCAACAGGTTTTGTAGTAAACATGGCCTCAAACAAACGTTGTTTAATGGATTTTGGAATGCCAATTCCGTTATCTGCAATTTGGATAACGATTTGTCGATCGGAATTTATTTGAGTTGTAATCTTAATTTTGGGAACTCGAGCGCCCATTTTGCCCTGGATAGTTGCTTCATCTATGGCATCAATTGCATTAGCTATGATATTCATAAATACCTGATTCATTTGTCCTGGATAACACAGCACTGAAGGCAATGAGCCATAAGACTGAATAATTTCGATTTGGAGGCGATCGACATTACCTTTGAGACGATGTTGCAAAATTATCAGTGTACTATCCAAGCATTCATGTAAATCTGCCAAAACTTTAGTTTCACTATCTGAACGAGAAAAGGTACGGAGTGAGTTTGAGATGTTTTTTATCCTTTCGACACCTAATGTAAAAGAGTTTAAAATTTTGGCTATATCTTCTAAGGCAAATTCTAGATCCAAATCCTCAATAGCTTCCTTTAACTGTAGTGAGGGTATGGGATACTCCTGCTGATATAGATTGATAATTTCAGTCACTTCAGCTATATGCTTTCGCAGTGGCTGAAGATTATTGGCAATAAAGTTAATCGGATTATTAAGTTCATGGCCAATTCCACACACCATTTCACCAAGGCCAGAAAGTTTTTCTTGCTGCACCAGTTGCACTTGGGCTTTTTGTAAGGCGGCTGTGCGATCGCTCACCTGTTTTTCTAAGGATTCTGTCAAGCGCTTTAATTGAAGGTGTACCCGCAGTCGAGCTAAAACCTCAGCCTGGTCAAACGGCTTGGGAATATAATCAACGGCACCAAGAGAAAATCCTTTTGTTTTGCTTTCTATATCAGCAAGGGCAGTGGTAAAAATAATAGGAATGGATTTGGTTACAGGATTTGCTTTGAGCCGACGACAGGTTTCAAACCCATCTATTCCAGGCATTTGCACATCTAGTAAAATCAATTCAGGTCTATTCCGTTCAACTAAGGCCAAAGCAGTTTCTCCATCCATTGCTACTCGAAAACTCAATCCAGCAGCACCTAGGGTTTCTGAGAGTACCGATAAGTTAGTAGGGTTGTCATCCACAATTAATATAAGTGCAGAATCTTTATTTATTAACATAACATTTTTCTTCCTATTTTCAATAATTATTGCACTCCTGACAAAACAACATTAGAATTAAGTTATATAGTAGAGTTCAATCATTATTATTTATGATATCCTAAAGAATAGGAAATTATTAATTAAAAATATTTTCTATTTGTTAGTGCAGATTGAAAGATATTTATCGCCTATTTATATTTTTAATAATAGTATCTTGCATGATGAAATCAATATTTAATAGCAATGGCAAAGTTGAAGATTATTTGGCAGGTAAAAGTCTGTTTTTAGGTGATTAAATTATTCCTAAATTAGAGTAAAAATTTGAAATATTATGATTATTTAAAAAACAGATAATATTCTAATTAACTGGAATTTAGACTAAATAGTTGAAGATACAGTCAAGGAAAGGATGCAAAAAATTTAGACTATCAACAGATATGAAAAACCTCACGGGGTGACAAGGTAGCTGAAAGCTATATATAGAGATGGACTCATCGAATAAGCTGAATAATACTTCAACTAAAAGAGAAGCATTATTGAGAATAGATGGAGGTGTGGTGCGATCGCACCACACCCCACACAGTAGGTTGATTATTTATTCATTAAAGCAATTTTT
>NZ_JAAHGU010000073.1:0-33423 GCF_010692685.1 Okeania sp. SIO2F5
TGATTTGGCATTTCTCGACGGACGATGCCAGAGTCAAACTCCAACATCTTTATCCTGTATTTGAAACTTCCAAAAGTTCATAAATAGGCTGTTTTGGGCTGTCTGTTGAAGAGCGAGCGCCTGTTTTGGGCTGTCTGTTGAAGAGCGAGCGCCTGTTTTGGGCTGCCTATTGAAGAGCGAGCGCCTGTATTGGGCTGTCTGTTGAAGAGCGAGCGCCTGTTTTTGACTGTCTGTTGAAGAGCGAGCGCTTGTCTTAGCAATAGTCACTTTTTGCTGACGATTCTAATGCACCATTTTAGCTGTGTCAGTCCAGTAGGTAGAAGTAAAAATTGTCTCTTAATTTTTCTGTCCTACTAAACTTTTTGCACCTTTTTGACCTAAAAGCTGGTACAATTTCGGGACTAAAAATTTCTAAAAGCAGTATCAGTCAATGCTTTCATATTTATTCAGCAAACCCTAGATAGAGAAGGTTATTATTTTGGTCTAGCTTGGGGATTTTTATTTATACCATATAGTTGTAAATACGTCAAACCAGTATATAGGTAGCTTATAAAAATTAGTTCATCATGGTTGAATAAAAATGAGGCGATCGCCTGTCTAAGTAACGAAATAATCAGTATTTGAGGCTTTAAAATTTTTTTAGGTAATAAACTTCCTTGGATTATTCTTCGTTTATATTATCATGGAATAGCTGAAACTATTGAAATTCTGTTGGCTATTTCAGGCGATTTATCCTACTTTTTGTCATCAATCTCTGATAAAATTTAAAATTTTAAAATTATAAATTGAGATTGATAATTAAAACTTTTCAGTTGAGCGAGCGATCGCTATACAAAATCTGATTGCATAGATAGTTGCAATTTAAAAGAATGGTGTGATAATAAAAGCAGACACAAAATTAAAGCAGATATGCGAACCGCTTACCAGTACAAGCTATTGCCCAACAAAGAACAAGTCGCAGTAATAGAGTTGTGGCTGGAATTGTTGCGTCGGCAGTACAACTATAGGTTAGGGGAGCGGTTCTCGTGGTGGGAAGAAAATCGTTGTCCAGTTAACGCTTGCCCCAAGGTGCATGCCAATTCCTCAACTAAGAGATAATCCAAATTATTACTCTCAGAAAAAAGATTTAGTCAATACCAAAGATAAGTTTCCTGAGTACAAGCTGATTCATTCTCAGGTATTACAAGACTGCACAAAACGGGTAAAACTTGCCTTTGATAGATGGTTTAAGGCAGACAAAAATGGAGATAAATTAGGGAAACCAAGGTTTAAGGGAAAAGGACGTTACCTAATAATTAATAATTAATAATTAAATAATTCGCGCCTTGAAGCCGACCCTTTTAAAGGGAAAAAAGCGGTGGAGGGATGGCTCGGAAACCTGCGCTGGCTGACCATCGACCAAGAGAAGAAATAATATTTCCTTATATTCAATTCCGTAATGGTTAAAACCCGAGGTAATTATCAATTATCAATTAATGAACTAAGCTTTTGTTATCCTCAAATCAATCAAGACTGCATTGAAGGAAATAAGATAAACTTACCCAAAATAGGTAAGGTAAAGTTTATTCAGCATCGACCAATACCAGAAGGATTTCAAATTAAAACTGTTACGATTAGTCGCAAAGCTGATGGTTATTATGTGACGCTATCTCTAGAATATAAGTCGATTCCCCAATTTACTTCTGATATTAAACCTACCTCAGAAAATACTTTGGGGATAGATATGGGGTTAAAAGACTTTTTGGTAACAAGTAACGGAGAGTCGGTTCCCATTCCTCAATATTATCGCTCATCTCAGAAGCGATTAAAGACTCTACAAAAACGCTTATCCCGTAAAAAGAAAGGTAGCAAAAGATGGTTAAAAGCTTTCAAAGCTGTGGCTAAACAACATAAAAAGGTAGCTGATAAACGTAAAGATTTTCATTTCAAAACAGCCAATGAATTATTATCACTCATCTGAGGTTATCGCCCACGAAAACTTAAACATTAAAGGACTAGCAAAAACCCGTTTGAGTAAATCAATTAACGATGCTGAATGGGGCAAATTTATCACTATTTTGACTGTCAAAGCTGTTAGCGCAGCTCCTCCGCAGGAGGCAAATGCTGGACAAAAGACTATAGCTGTAAATCCTCAAAATACTAGCCAAGATTGCTCAAATTGTGGGAAAAAAGTACCTAAAGAATTAAACATACGAACTCATTCTTGTCCATATTGCGGCATAGTAATAGACCGCGACTTAAATGCGGCGATAAATATAAAAAGTAGGGCGGTAGGGCATTCCGTCCTTAAAGCTCGTGGAGCCCGACGGCATACCGGGGCTACGAAACGAGAAGCTCACACTATAGCGTCAGCGAGCGTGTGGGAGATGTCACCAAATGGTATTATTTACAAACTGAGGCGTTTTTGTCTATCAATGATAAAATCTCTCAAAAATAATATCTGCCTATTCATCTGAATGCATATTGCTTGGCTTGGAAAAAAATATCCTTTTTGTGGCAACGTTACCTACTCTAGAGAAATAACCAATGCTCTATTAGACCGAGGCTATCAGGTTAGCTTTCTTCATTTTGCTACTGAAGATAATGAACCTGATAAATGGCCAAGATTTCATGAAGTGTCTCTACCTTGTATCTACAAATCTCAGGGTTACACCATACCTAGTCTTAAATCTAGCAAAGTTTTGAGTGAGGCTTTACAGAAACTCAAGCCTGATATTGTTCATGCTTCTCTAACTCTTTCTCCTCTTGATTTCTTACTGCCTGAAATTTGCGAAGAGCTAAATATTCCTTTGGTAGCTACTTTTCATGCCCAGTTTGATAGTAAACCGCGCAATATTAAATCCGGAACTCAATTTTTGGCTTATCAGTTATATGCTCCTTTTTTGGCACATTATGACCGAGTTATTATTTTTTCTGAAATACAGCGAGATTTCTTGGTGAAATTAGGAGTTCCTGGCCAAAAGGTAGCAGTAATTCCCAATGGGGTTGATGTAGATAAATATTGTCCTGGTATGTCTAGTCTCAAGACTGAGTTAAATGCTCAACGTATATTTCTATATTTAGGTCGTATTTCTACGGCTAAGAATGTTGAATCTCTACTTAAGGCTTGGAAACATTCTGATATGGGAAATGGTAGCCATTTGATTATTGTTGGTGATGGACCATTAGCTGCTTCTTTGCAAATGTTTTATAGCGATGTGAAGGGAGTTAGTTGGTTTGGATATGTGAGTGATGAACAACGACGGATAGAAATTTTTCGTGGTGCGGATGTGTTTATTTTACCTTCTTTGGTTGAGGGTTTGTCTTTGGCTTTGTTGGAAGCAATGTCTTGTGGTTTGGCTTGTTTGGCGACGGATGCGGGTGCTGATGGTGAGGTGTTGGAGAATGGTGCGGGTATAATTTTAAATACTCATAATGTTACTACTCAGTTGCAAACTTTATTGCCTTTGTTTAAGGATCATCCTGAGTTAACTAGTATTTTGGGTCAAAAAGCGCGTCGGAGAGTTTTAGAACGTTATACTTTGAGTGGAAATATTGCTCAATTGGAAATGCTTTATGGCGAAGTTTTGCGAGAGAGAAATCTAAAGTTAAGTAGTTTTATTTAGACCCACATTCCAGACTATTCATAACAAGTATCAATACTTGCTAAAACCTTAACAAATATCGATCCAATCTCTTGAGAAATCCAGGATTTAAAAAGTCTATTATTAGCCGTGGATTTTTCATTTTTCTGTCTTAAATAAACGTCGAGTTGATTTACTTATATCTCTAAAGTATTTCAAGGTAATATCATTATCAATAAAAACTTTAATCATTTCGTTACTACCAATATTTTTTGAGGCGTTGATAATATATTGATTGTGACCAACCATTTCAATCTGAGTATATGATATTTCTTCAAGTAAATCCATTAATTCATTTTTTGATAGGTTACAACTTAATTCAAAGGTATTTTCTTCCCTATCTGTACCAAAATCTTGGAAATTGCCATTGTAAATTACAGCACCCTCTTTGATAAAAATAATATTGTCAGTAATACTTTCAACTTCATATAAATGTTGTGAAGTCAAAAGTATAGTCTTAGGATGAGCAAGAGAATTAGCCAAATATCTTAAATCTTGTAAGAATAGTAATTGAGTATTAACATCAAGATTTGCTAAAGGTTCATCTAATATTAAAAATCTAGGATTACAGACTAATGCTTTAGCTAATGCAAATCGCATTTTAAAACCACCAGAAATCTCATTCCAAGTTGCATTTCTATACTTATCTAAACCAAGTCGCCAGAGAATAAAATCAACTTCATCTTCATTTTCTTCTCTTCTAATACCATGAATAGCTGCTGCAAAATGCAGATTATCAACTAGGGTTCCTGTCCATTGTGGCAACTCTTGAGGAACATATCCTATTTGTTGTTTTATTTTGTACCAAGATTTATCTTTTGATTTTGTCAAACCTGGATATTTAATAATACCGCTGGTTTGATTTAACTCACCAGCAATTATTTTTAATAAAGTTGTTTTCCCATTACCATTTTCACCGACAAGGGAGGTAATTTCACCAAATTTTAATTCTAATTCCGATACAGATAACTGGAAGTCTGTTAATTTACCTGAATATTTTTTGGTGATATTTCTGATATTAGCTACTACATTAGAGCTTTCAATATTTGATTGTTTTTGCTTTTTCTGTGATGCCTTGATTTTTTCTAATGGAGTTTGTGGTATATTTTTTCGGTATTTTCTTGGTCTAGATGTTTTTTATTAACATTGGTAGTATTATCTTTTGAATTAGATTTGGAAGGAGACTTATTGTTATTTTCTTGTGGAGGAACAACTGTAGGTATTGGTGAGTAATTTTCTCTATATTCTTTAACTATTAAATCAACAAAATCCAAGATAGAAAAAGTTAAACCTGAAAATTTTTCCCTGATAGTTTCTTCTGAAGAACTAGACTTTCGTTTATCTTCTCTCAGTTTAGTATAGCGACGCTGAAAATCAATTGCTTCATATTTACGTTTTTTATAAACTGCAAAATCATCAGCAAAATCCATTACTCTTTTAGTAGCTAAATCAAGCTGATTATCTTGAATAAGCTTTTTTATTTCTTGCTGAAAGTCTTCAGGTTGTCGATTTAGTTTTTCTGATTCTGCTGGCATTACTTGCATCCTAAGTTGGTCTAAATTAAATATTAACACCAACCATTTTCTGCCTAGTTCAATACATAACCAGATACAGTTTCTATCTCTGTTTCTGTTAAACAGTCTTTGTAAGCTTACATATTATTTTTCCCATTCTTAACCAAGTAAGCGATCACCTTCACAAAATCTAGTTTATTTTTTTCTAAAGTCTCTATTTTGAAATTTTTTCCCATCTAACAATATTACCTCCATTAGCATGACAACCTACACAATGAATCTGAAAAAGTTCCACACCTTCTGTCATTTCTGCACCTAATGAATTAGGTATTTTCGTAACATGGAAAAACATAAATATTAATAAACAGGACTTACGCAAAAATCAGGTTTAGCAACTAAATTTCGTGCTTTAAAAAACAATAATTAGGACAATAAACCCGGTTTCTTGTTTGGGTGCGTAAGTCCTGTTACATTTATTGATGCTCATCTACTTGGTAACTCGATAGGAGCAATCCTAAGTATGGGGCAAAAAGTCTCTTCCTTTCTGATTTTAGTATTAATGCTTTTTGTCTTAGCATCATCAGAAATTTTAATACCAATCAACTTTTAATTATTGTCGCTTAACTTAAAAAAACTAATGAAAAGAATTACTATGCTTAATTAAACTCATAAATTCTTGACGAGTTTTCACATCATCAGCAAAAACACCACGCATAGCGCTAGTAGTTGTCCAAGAACCTGGTTTTTGCACTCCACGCATGACCATACACATATGAGTTGCTTCAACAACTACAGCAACACCTAAAGGCTGAAGTAATCCTTGAAGTGCATCAGCTATTTGTGCTGTTAGACGTTCTTGTACCTGTAAACGTCGGGCATACATTTCACAAATTCGAGCAATTTTTGATAGTCCAATTACTTTTCCATTAGGAATATATGCTACATGAGCGCGACCAAGAATAGGCAAAATATGATGCTCGCAAGAGCTAAAAAGATCGATATCTCGAACTAAAACCATCTCTGAGATATCTTCATTAAAAACAGCTCCATTCAACAATTCATCTAGAGATTGATGATAACCTGAAGTGAGAAATTTTAGGGCTTTTACAACTCGTTTGGGAGTATCTAATAATCCTTCTCGGTCTGGATTTTCTCCTAATCCTATTAATAAAGTTCTCACCGCTTGAATCATTTCAGCTTCTGTAACAGGAGGCTGAGATTTTGTTTTCAAATCATTGGTAGAAACAAAATCTGGAACTGTTGGTAAAGTCATAATTGAAAGGCTTTAAGCTTAATATTTTGTTGAACAGTTTAGCAGATATTTTCCCACATAAATTTCTGATTAATTATGGGAATTCTTACCTGCGATTTATCTGAGAATAGCTACTCTTAATTTATCACATAGTTAGACAGTTTGTTAAATCTTGTTGAATAATTAATGGATTCAAATTTCGTCCAATTAATACTAACTGATTTGTCGGAGTAGTTGACCATTGCTCTACTTGCATATCATAGCGTTTACCGCTCAATTGAAATATATGTTTTGATTCACTTTCTTTGAACCAAAGAATTCCTTTTGCTCTAAATATATTATCTGGTAATTCATCTAGAAAATTATGTTGAAATTTGAGGGCAGAAAAAGGTCTTTTACTTTGGAATGAAATAGATGTAAAACCATCATTTATTAGATGATTTTTAGGAATTTTTTGTAGTTCATGCTGATTATTATTCTCTAGAAGAGAATAAGGTTGAAGCTTGGATAGATTTACATCTAAAATTAAGTATAATGGTATCTTACTGTACTCACTTCTCAAAACCCTAGCTCCATTATTTACAGTTTTAATATAAGACTCTAAATAATCTACTCGATCTTGGGAGACTAAATCTGTTTTATTGAGTAAAATAATATCCCCATAAGCAATCTGTTTAAAAGCTGCCTCGCTATCAAAATGGTCTGGTGTAAAATTTTCACAATCTACTAAAGTTAGTACAGAATCTAAGTGAGTTAAATCTTTTAACTCTGTACTCAAAAAAGTTAACATAATTGGAAAGGGGTCTGCTAAACCAGTGGTTTCTATAATTAGATAATCAATTTTTTCATCCCGTTCTAAAATTTCGTAGACTGTATCTACTAATCCTTCGTTGATAGTACAACAAATACAACCATTGCTAAGTTCTACCATATTTTCATTAATATCTACTAATAACTGACTATCTATATTAATGTCCCCAAATTCATTAACTAATATTGCAACTTTTAAGTTGTGCTTATTATACAAAATTTGATTTATTAAGGTTGTTTTACCACTGCCTAAAAATCCAGTTACTATTGTTATTGGCATCCCTCTTTTAGGAATATCTAATTGTAGTGAATTATTCATTATGGCTAAATTCATTGACGAAGACAGCTACTCTTAAATCTTGTTGATTTTGAAGAATATGATTGAGAAAGGTTGTTTTGTCATTAACAAGAAAACCAGTCATTTCAGTTATCAGTTATCAGTACCTCTGGTTGTTTGCGCAGCATTCCGTAGGAAAGCATTGTTAATATGGGTTGCTGACTAGCTGGAAAATTGCTATTTCTAGTTGAGTTAAGAGATTCTTTGAGCTGATTTGCTTCAATATGTGGATATTTTACTTTATGGGGTTTCTATGATAATCATGATCATAATCAAAATTTGACATCTAGTCAATGGTCAATGGAGATTCGGGAAAATTTTCATTAATAGAGTGACAAACGCCTCAATCTTATTTTTGAATGGGCATTGATAATTGATGGGATAATCGTGATGTCCATTGGCATAGTTTGTTTAAAAACTTGGGAAATATCTATATTTTTCTTTCTTTCAAATCTTCTTCCTTACGCGTAAATTTTGACAAAGATTCTTGGCTATACTTATCCACAGATTGTTAAGAATAAAGCAACAGTAAGTCATATACACCATAATAGACATCTCCAATAATCAAAAATAAAATTAATTATTGTACATAAATCATCAATTATTTCTCCCTACTCTCTACTTCCTCTTTTCTGGAGATGTGTAATGTTTAAATCTTAGCTCTTATAGCTATATTTACTAATGCCAACCATTTTCTGCCTGCTGCAATACATAAGCTGATACAGTTTCAATTTCTGCTGGAGTTAAACGGTCTTGATAAGCTGACATATTATTTTTTCCATTCTTAACTAAGTAAACGATCGCCTCAACAGAATCTAGTTTATTTCTTTTCAAAGTTCTGATTTTTAAGTTTTTCCACCATCTAACTATATTGCCTCCTCCAGCATGACATCCAGCACAATTAATTTGAAAAATTTCTGCTCCTTTCGCTGTTTCTGCTGCTAATGCAGGAGGTATTTCTATAAAGTTTATCAATGTGAATATTAATAAGCAAACTGTAATTATTTTTTTCACTTTTTTTCTCCTTAATTAATGAAAACTAATACAATAAAAAATCACCAAAAATTAACTTCATCAAATAATTTATGCCATTCTTTAACAGCAAAAATTGGTACGACTAATTCTGCTGATTTTTCACCTTGCAAAGGTATATTTATTCGCAGTGGAGCATCATAATTTAACTGTTTCATTACTTCCAAAAAGTCATATTCTCCAACATTAGCAGGAAAAGAAGAATCAACCAAAATATCCTCTGCATTCCAGATATTACCAGTGCCAGTAGTAATTTGCAATTTTTGGGGATGAGCTAGTTCAATTATTCCAGGAAATCCTACCAATCGTAAGTTTAAAGTTATTAGTTTGCCAGATTTGATCCTTTTATATAGTACAGTTTGCCATGCTCTATCTGAAAGGTCTCGCAAACTTTGCCGAGAACGATACATGATTTGTGTAGAAGATTCGGGGTAAGTATGAATAGAAGCTAAAGCTGGTTGAGAATTACCAATAATCAAAAACAAGGATAATATTACTGTAAAAATCCAACGAAAATTAATCATACTTTTATAGCATTAGGGAATAGGAAATAGGGAATAGTAAACTGTTAAAGGGTTTTATGGTTAGGAGAAGTCAGTTGTGCAGCATTTGATTAACAATATGATTAACCTCAAATCTTCAAAAATTAGCTTCATAACATTAATAGTCAGCAGCTTTCAAAATATACTAACTATCATTAAAAGCTGTTAATTAAATGTAGTTTAATTATTGCTATGCTGATTAAATATAAAAGCACTGACAGGTAAAGGTTTTAGATTTTTTACAGCGAAAAAAAGTGCAACTTTTGAAGATTGAGCAACCAAAAAGTTAGGATAAAAGGCAGAATAATTGCAGAAAAATCAAGGGAGAAAATATCCGACTATCTACTATAAATTCCCCATTTATCCTGACTTATGACTCCTGCTCCTGACTCCTAGCTCATACCAAAAGATTTATTCAGCAAACCCTAATTAGCTAATACTCTCTGTTCTAATTGTAGTTCAAAACGTTCTCCAGGTTGAGCCTCTATTACTTTTGTATCCAGATTATTTTTGGTTAACTGAAGTTGTGTTTCTTCCACACTACCCTCTGCTTTGAGTAAAGATATTAATAATCCTTGAAAATCTATATCGCCCCCTGCTGCTGTAGGTAACATGACTTGGGGTTTCAACCATTGAGCTACTTGTAAAGCACTTTCATTTCCTTTAATTATCGGCCCGACTAACGGTAAATTCAAATTTATAATAGGGGTGATGACCACATTTATAGGAGCAAATTCTTTGATTTTTTCAGAATGGCTGCCATGTGGTTCATAGTAGATTGTATTGTCAGTGCTTAGGTCTTTAAAAATGTAACCGTTTTCTACTAAATTTGGGCCAACGAGTGAACCAGGAACTGCTCTAATTTCAATACTATTATCAAAAGAATATGTCTCACCATGGGCAAGTGTGACTATTTGAGAATAGCCCAACTCTTGTACTACTTTTGCTGCAGTGGGAGAGGCGACTACAGGAATATTTTTGTTTAACTGTTTTAGGGTCTGAGGGTGAGCATGGTCTTCTAAACCTTGAGACAATACAATTAAATCTATATTTTCTGGTATGGCACGGGGAGTACGCCTCTCTCCTTTGAATAACCAAGGTAGATTACCGAAAACTAGGGGGCCAACTAACCAAGGGTCCAGCAGGAGTTGTTTGCCTCCAATTTCAATTAACCAGGAATTACTATCTAACCAAGTCAGATGCATAATATTTATAAAATTAAATTATCTTTCAATCATTATTGTAACAATTTATTACAATTGATGGGATATTGTCCATCGGCCATCAGTTGCTTAGGGTTAAGAGGCGATCGCAGATAGCTGAGTAGAGGAAATTAATAATAGACATTTCCAGAAAAGAGGGAACAGGGAACAGTGGTGCGACCCCGGGTCGGCGGCAGATGCACCTGGTAGCGGACAAAGAGAGGTAACAGGGATAAATAATTGACAATTTATAGATAAGAATTGCTTTGATTTTGGATTTTTACCAGATGTCTAATATGTTCGATAGTATTACTGTGTCTAGTTTAATTAAATTTGCTGGGTAAACAGTGTGAGAATTTTGCTCGCAAATATCTGATATCAAGTCCGGCAGGATCAGTATTATAAAGTTCAGGGAAGAAAGAAGACTTTAGTTATCTGGGAGAGAAGGAAGAAGATTTGAAAAAAAGAAAAAGTAGATATTTCCCAAGTTTTTATACAAACAATACCAACGCACATGATATTACTTCTTAAATCTAGCTGTGATTAACTTTGAAAAAAATATCCTAAAAGTTTCTTACCAAGGTAAAATTTTGTGTTTTTTTTCAAGGTCTTTTACTGGTGGGGATTGAGTATTAATATTCATTAACTTCAGATCAGGACTATTGATATAATGCCACTTAGATATAACAAAAAAAGTGAATTTATATTTCCGATAACTTTCGTAAAAAACCTGCTTATATAAAAGTTATAGATAGCAGTAATCTTGAGAGATAGGGGAAGAATATATAGTAACTGCTATGATTACTCTTGACTTATGGAATATTTAAAACAATGGAATATCAATACTCAACCTTATTCCTTCTCTCCTAGATAAGTAAAGCTTTCTTCTTTCTTGACTTCTGCTATATATTCCATAAATAACCAAATTCGATCGGTAAATATAGGGAGTTTAAATCATTTTGTACATAACAATTGGAGGAGAAAAAATTTTCTGAGTTCTGAATTTAGCTTTGAGAATCTGCTTCAGAATTATATTTTACTTTTTCCCAGATAATAGTAGCTAGGAAACATAACATCATTAAGTAAAGTGGTACGCTGATCATCATCTATACTCCTAATTTTTATTCTAGTTCGTGTGTTTTTTATTGTTTGGGAATCAATTATATATTCATTTTTTCTAGGAAACTTATTAACTATTTCCTATAAAAACCAAAAAGACCCCTAAGATTAATTATGACATAGTTTGCTTTTGTTGTCATCCCAACAGGAAAAATTGGTATTTACTGGAGAGAAATTTATTAATAACACACAGAAGCAAAATAGAGATATATTGAGTCAATATTTAAGTTGTGTATACTTATCAGTAATTACACTTTATTAGTAGTTATTTTCACCTACTTAAAAATAACTTCAATATAAGAATTAGGATTTTCAGCAACCCAACCAAAAGGAGAATTATATCTAATTTCAAAATGAAGATGAGCTTCCTCAAAATCAGGTTTTCCTGTCTGACCAACTGTACCTAAAAGTTCTGCCTGTGCTATTTTTTGACCAGTTTTAACATTAATATAATCTAAATGGGCATAACGAGTTTGCTTACCAGCAGCGTGGTTAATTACTACTAAATTGCCATAATTACCTTGTTTGCCAGCAAATGCCACTATCCCTTCTCCTACAGAAAACACTGATGTACCACTATTAGCAATTAAGTCTAAACCACTATGAAAAACTACTTGATTTTTAATCGGATGTAGTAACCAACCATAACCTAAAATAACCCTAGTTTCAAAAGGTAAAGGATAACCTTTTAATGAAGAAATTTGTGGGGGTGTTTTTCGCCCTGGAGACCAATTTACTCCTGGTAAAAAAACCACTTCTGGTGTCTGTTGTTCTGGTGTTTGTGGACAACCATTAACTTCATATAATGCGTCAGCACGGATATTATAATTTTCTGCAACATTTTTCCAAGTTGTGCCAGTAGGTACTTTCACAGCGATACCATTATAGGGAGGAATAATTATCTCAGTACCTACGGTTGGCGGACTTTTCTGTAGCACTCGATTAAATGCTAACAGGGTAGGAGGAATGAGGTTGTATTTTTGAGCAATAGTTTCAATGGTTTCTCCAGTGGTAATTGTATGACGTTGGAGACGAGATAAAGCTGGTAGGGGACAAACTTCTTTTGCTTCTTCTGAAATGGAAGGAGTAGGAATTTTCAGAGGTTGAGATTGAGCATTTGCCTGCATTAATAAAAGTGGATTAATAAACCACAATAATGTAGTAAAAAGGTAAAGGTAGGATTGAGAAGTCATAAGCATTACAAATTGGAAAAAAATAGTTACCAGTTTGATATTAGCCTTTGATTAGAGATTTTTTCCCCTAGAAAATTTTTGTCTGAGGAAGAAACGTTGAAATTTGCTAGAGCTAGAGTGAGATGGTGAGTAATATCATTTCTCAAAAACTTTTCAACTTGGCTATTGAGTAGAGGGAGTAGGGGAGTGGGGGAGTAGTAAACATAGGCAATACGCAACAGCATAGATCCTAAATAGACATATGGTGATCATCAAAAATCGGCGTTGGTAAAGCGCGTGTATGATATTAATCTTAATTATTTAGGAGTCAGTCCTCAGGAGGGAAGAAAGAAGAAGAAACCCTGAGTAGAAGGAGAAAGTTTTTTGGTCGCGTAAAGGTAACGGAGTTCTATCGCGCTCTTATCCGGACATGGTATCATGCCTCAAATTACCAACGCCCAAAAATTAAATCAATGATCGCGCAAAAATCATCAATTCTTTCCCCCTACTCCCTAGTTCCCTCTTTTCCGCAGAGGTCTAATAGGTTCTATAGCAAATATTGAGTTATTTAGGATTTATTGCGATCGTGAATCAAATACAGGAAAAAGTTTTTTCCGCTGTTCCCTCACAGGAATCAGTATTCTCATAGGGTTTTGCTAATTTATATCAAATCCACTCGGGTTCGGTATAAAAAAAATTTTCATCTTCATCCAAGAGCAAATGTTTCGCGCATTCTCTTCCCTCCTGAGGAGGTCTTCCTGAGGAGGTTCTCCTAGATTAACTATCTAATTACACCGATGCTACCGGATTTGATATTACATCTGTCGTGGGCTCACGGTCGCACTGCTGTTCCCATATCTGGTGTTCCCTGTTCCCTGCTATAAAATTTTTAGGCGTTGCTGATTTGAGGTATGATATCTTGTCCGGATAAGAGGGCGAGCAAAAAACTTTCTCCTTTTACTCGGGGTTTCTTATTCTTTCTTCCTTCCTGAGGACTGACTCGGTCCTTCCCCTCCTGGGAGGGGCACGCGGGTGGGTTGACTCCTAAAGAATTAAAATTAATACCATACACGTGCTTCAGCAACGCCAATTTTTATTTTTGTGCAATAGACATCTCCAAAAATCAAAAATAAAATCAATTCTTATCCAGAAATTATCAATTATTCTTCTCTGTTCCCTGTTCCCTGTTCCCTGTTCCCTCTTTTCTGGAGATGTGTAATAACTCCTACTGTTGCGTGATAAATTGCTTGCGTATTAGGGTCTTCTGCAAACAAACAATAGTTGTCAACGTCAGAGTAGCTTGCTTTACCAGTTGCAATATATTTTTCTGTAAGCTGCATTGCAGACATTTTCATCATTTTGGCTATTTCCGATCGCCCTGGAGAAACAGGAGCATCATTTTCTACAGATAACTTTTGCCAATCATACTTTTGCAATATCTCTGGTAACTTCGCTCCTAAAGCATAATCTGTTCCTCTATCTGCAAACATTTTCTCAATAGCAAGATTGACTTGGTCTACTGACTGACACATTTGACTATCTCCCGCAATAGCTTTAGCTGCAGAAAAATCTGGTTCTTCAATGACTAACCATCCACCAGGTTTGAGCAAATCTACCATTTTTGATAAGGCAAGTTGAAAGTCTCGAATATGGATGAGAAGACAACGTGCATGAATTAAGTCAAAAGATTGACTTTCCAGTGCAAGACGGCAAAAGTCTGCTTCTAAAACTTCAATATTAGATGATTGAATTTTTGCTAAAAAACGAGTATCTAGGTCAACGGCAACAACCTTTCCACTATCTCCAATAACTGTTGCGAGCCATTTAGCGATCGCTCCTGCTCCTGCTCCTGCTCCTACTTCCAGACATTGCCATTTTTCTGTGATTCCAGTTGTTAAAATTCGTTCACGAGTTTTTGGGTCAAAAATTTGTTCGATCGCCTGCAGTCTTTCTAATTCTTTGAGATTTTGAGTATTGCTAAAAATATAGTCTGTAGACCTTGACATCTATAAAAATATCCCCCTTCTATTGTTGGCTAATTACTTATATTTCCAACAACAAAATATGAGGATATGCAGTTAAAATGTTCAAAAGCTTAGAATTATTTAAAACTTTTACCTCTAATATTATGTCCGGATAATTAGTAATGAAAAAATTTTCTCCTCTTGTTTACCTCTTTTTCCTTCTTCTTGTTCTCTCCTGAGGACTGAGTCCTCTCTCGTTATTTATAACTATATATATAATTGAAATGATTGATACAATTTTGGTTGTCCAAGGGCCAGAACTAAAATCTGTGAAGCGCGGCCTTACCCCTGAGTTATCTCAGCCTAAATTATTGTCTTTGCCTATAGGTGCTGCATCTGTTACTCGTTATTTGAATAACTGGCAAAAAAGACAAGATTTTTCCTCCCATCAACCCTCTACAATATTGGTTATGGGATTGTGTGGTAGTTTATCTAGTCAATATCAACCTGGAGATGTGGTTATTTATAATGAGTGTGTTGAATATATTGAAGAAGGAAGAAGGAAGAAGGAAGAGGGAAGAAGGAAGAAGTGTATGGGGACTCAAACTCCAATCAATTGTAAACACCATGTAGACGGCAGGGTATTAAACCCAAAATCAAAAGATTATTCTCAGTTACTCCGGCAAAAGTGCGATAGTGTTTTAACAGCTAAGTTGCAAACACATTTAAAAGGAAAAGCTTCTTTAGTAACGGGTTTAACTAGCGATCGCTTCATCTATAAGGCGCAGGAAAAACAACTATTGGGAAAAAATACTGGTGCAGAAGTGGTAGATATGGAAGGTTTTGCAATTCTCAATTTCTTTGCTAATTTATCTGTCTCCGTGGCGATGGTGAGAGTGGTCAGCGATGACTGTTATCATGACCTTCCCAATATCTCTTCTGCTCTGACATCATCTGGAAGTTTGCAACCTTTAGCATTGGCAAACACTATGTTTCGCCAACCACTGCCTGCTTTCCAACTTATTCGAGGTAGTATTCAAGGATTAAAAGTATTGCAGGAGGTTACAAGTTGTCTTTTTAGTGATTAAAAATAATTAGGCAATTATTCTGGGACCATCCTATTTTCTGTTCTTTTTCAAACTGATTTAGTAGTCGTGTTATAGTAACGCGACTGGTACCAATAATTTCAGCTAATTCTTGATGAGTTAACCTCATATCCAATATTTTTCCCTCTGGCAGTTGATTACCAAATCTATCGGTCAACCATTTTAATAATCTCAACAGTCGCAATTTGATTTTTCTAGAATGAATAATTCTGAGTAACTCTTGAGTTTTTTGAATGTGAGAAAGCATTACTTCTTGGGTATAGAAATAACCCCTTGGTAAGATACTTGCTTCTACAATAGTTAAACATTCAACTTGATAAGGATAAGATGGAAATAGAGGTTGACCAACGATGTCTCCTTGACCCCAAAATCCTAAAGTGATCGTATTTTCTTCTTCATTTTTGGTAAGAGTGCGAACCACCCCAGCATCTATTCGCCATAATAATATATCTGTTAATGGTATTAATTGGCGACGTTTAAATTGATGCTGCTTCAGTTTTTGGGGTTTAGTAATTACTGAATTTAAGCTCATAATTATTCTCCTATTTATTTGTGCTGAAAATTCCCGGATTTGACTAAGCAAAATTTGCTGTTAAATTTCTCAAAACAAAGAGTAATATAAAATCAGGTTATACATTAATCGCAAAATTACTTCATTTTATAGCGCGTAGCACTAGGGAATAGGGAGCAGGGAATAGCTAGCTGTAAAAGGTTTTTTCCTGCGGAATCCGTCAGGAAACAGGATTGAAAAATGTCTTAGCAAACATAATTTTGAATTCTCCTTCTAAGATAATTAAGTTAATAACTGATATCATGTCCGTTTGTATAGTTTGTGTAAACCCAAGCATGAATATATGAATATATATAGGAAATTTAAGTTTTTTCTTGCTCTTAACTTAAGTCTTCCTTCCTCTACCCTCTACCCTCTACCTTACCTTAGCTATACAATACCGATCTACCGGACATGATATGATAGCTGAATGCTGACTGCTGAATGCTGACTAATATTGTGAATTAGATTTACATTGTTGTAAGATTGGTTTTGCTAGATAATTACTTGGTTCATAATCACTACAATTTAGAGCTGTTTCGGTAAGAGCATTATAAGGATGTACGGTACATTTCAAACGATAATCTCCTGTAAAAAATATACAGCGACTACAAGGAATTTGATGCAGTCGTCTAACATAACTTATTCCTTGCTGAAAGGTCAAACAAAAATTCCGCAAACCTATAGTAATTAATGATAGAAGACCCATCATAAAAATGATACGACCTAGATTTTGAAGTAGATATTCTGGAATCAAATTAATCATAGTTCTAACTCTATTCTGAATTAATAATTTGGGAAAAATTACTAATTATATTTAGTCGTATATAGTAATTATCATACTTGTGAGGTACACAATTCTGGGTTTTAGGCAACAGGCAACAGGCAAATACAAAGAAAAAAGATAACTGTACCTCGCTAACCTGAGAAACGCTATAACTAGGAAAAATTTAAGAGATTGCTAACTATTTACTTACGGTTTTTTCAAAAGAAATAAAACACTTATTTTTCTGAAAAATAAGCCAATAATTAGCAATAATAATTTGCGCTCTAGTTATTTGACTAATATCAAATTTTACTCGCTATTATTTCCTGAGTTATATCCGATAAAACCAGTGCATTATTCTGCCAAAATTCTAGCAGTGCTTGTGCTACATTTAGAGGATAAAAATGATGGAAAAAATAACCACCTTCAGGACATTCCCAAATTCGGTCTCCGGGTTTTAAAAATGGTTGCCATCCTCCAATTAAATTAGGATCGATAATTGGATCGTCATTGCCACCACATACCATTAAAGGTACAGGAACTCCTCTAGGAACCATACTTTGGCGTTTTAACAATGAGTGAGGTGATGGAGATAAATCTAAATCTCTCTCTAATATCCTGATTAAATTTTGAGTATTTCTTTGATCTTGTTCGCCAAATAAACTTTGCACCATATTAATCAAAATTGTTTGGCGACTACAAGGTAAAAGATGGCGATGTACATAATAATGTGCTTGCCAATCAACTGTAGGATGAACGCCGACAGATAATAAAGTTAAAGACTTCACTCTTTCTGGATATTTACGAGCATACATTAATCCTACTAATCCACTTGTACTATGACCAATAAGATGAATAGGTTTATTCAAAGATTTGAGATAATCATGGAGTAAAGTAACAGCTATGTCTAGAGTACAAGGTTCATCAGCAGTTTGAAAATAACCCCATTCAGCAATTAATACTTTCCTTGATAGGTAATGAATCAATCGTCGGTCAAAAACTTGTAGACTAGGACTGGTATTTAACCACAATACGTCTGGAATCTTAGACATTACTTTTCATTCTCCTAAGTTATCAAGATAATAATTAGTAAATAGTATCTTTAAGTACAAAATAATTGTGCAGAAGCAAGAAGGTAATTTCAGGAGTAGGTCTTGAGAGTTTCATAGATTAAATCTGGTGTCAGTAGTTAGGAGGAAAAATCAAGATAAATAATTAAATGAAATAGTAAAATCTTGCTACATATCCCTCTATTAAAAGCAAGAATTGAGAATATTTTCCATAGCATTCTTTTTCACATTTCATATTAATTAGTCGTGGGTATTAATTTCCTACTAGTTAATAAAATACCAGCAAATTTATGATTGAACGTGGCTCTCAAATTTACTCCCGAAATCTGCGAGTTGTACAGAATCAAATTCAGAAATTCTGACGGGCGTGACTTCTGAATTTTGTATTGGTCGAGTTTGTTTAGTTCTCTTTTTTTCCTAGCTTTCTAGAAGGAAGAAAGCATTGATCTATTCAGAGAGTTAGATTGATTTATATAAATCAATCTAGTTTAGTAAATCTCCTTTTACCCTCTAAATAAAATCAGATTTTCCTAGATTTTTAGAAGGAAGAAAGCATTAATATATTCAGAGAGTTAGATAGATTTATATAAATCAATACAGTTTAGTAAATCCCCTTTTACTCCCTGAATAAAATCAGACTAAATTCCAAAATCTATTTTGAGTTGTGCTACCCATTTTTTGACGCGTTCTTCTGTAAATTCAGCTTGATTATCTTCATCAAGAGCTAAACCTATAAATTTACCGTCTTTGACAGCTTTAGATTCACTATACTCATAGCCATCAGTAGGCCAATGTCCAACTGTTTTACCACCCAAACTAGAGATTTTTTCTTCTAGAATACCCATGGCATCTTGAAAGTTGTCGCCATATCCTATTTGGTCCCCTGTGCCAAAATAGGCTACTTTTTTACCATTAAAATCAATATTGTCTAGCTCATCAAAAAAACCTTCCCAATCACTTTGTAGTTCACCAATATTCCAGGTGGGAC
The DNA here is from genome assembly GCF_010692685.1 of Okeania sp. SIO2F5. Lineage (NCBI taxonomy): Bacteria > Bacillati > Cyanobacteriota > Cyanophyceae > Oscillatoriales > Microcoleaceae > Okeania > Okeania sp. SIO2F5. Next base: position 19,048 of record NZ_JAAHGU010000073.1, read on the forward strand.
TAGCAACTATAATGTTTTGATAACCATCAAAATCTTCGGTATTTACCTCATCCATATTATGGATAGTAACCACATCGTCTCCACCAAATTCTGCCTGAACCATCTCTGCTACTGATTCAGTTTTCCCTGTTGTACTACCGACAAAAAGACCAATATTTGACATTTTTTACCTCCTTGGTAATGATTTATATTAATGGTAGTTAGATGTTACTAACTTTTGGCAATTAAAGTTCTTGAATTAGAATTAATCAATATCTAATTCATCACAATAACCAGACCAATCACTTTGTAATCGATCCAAATTATTGTTGGCATTGATTGTTTGATTTTGCCCATTAGTTTCTACTTCTAAATATTTAGTCTGGTTTTTTTGACGACCATTTTTGTTGACTTGTCTGATTTTCCATGAAGCTAGTTTTCGTGAAGTTTGCATTTGTTCTGATTTCCTATATTTATTTGATTTCTGAAATTAAGTTGCTTAAGTAAAGTTTAGTAATTCATACTTTTCAGTAGCTAAATATCATTCAAATTACCATTAATTCTGATTGTTTATTTATCTGAAATCACTTGACAAAGCAGTAATTATTATCGAACAGAGAACAACTAATAAAGGTATCGTCGTTTGCGTGTAAGTTAGTGGCTGAAAATAGCACAAAATAAATATACAGTCCACTTATTCATTGGAACCAACTAACTAACTTATAGTAATAGAGAGATAGGTTAGGACTTATGCGGATGATTATCTGAATCAGGGGAAATGTTTTTCCCACTGTTCTCTCACAGGAGTGGGCGTTCTCTCTCTTGGTCGATTGGATATGGCGAGGAAACTTTTCCCTACGGTCCCGGAACCGGAACGTCATCCCACCCTACAGGAAGCTCCGAAGAGGAGTCGCACCGCTGTTTCCTGCTATGGTTTGAAGACAAACTACTCTATTTAAAGCAATATCTATTGAATTGTTGCCTATTCAAGCTGCATATTTTACTATCGGATAAAATCGCGATCGCCCTTTACCTATAAGTATTTTATCCATAATAACTCTTGAAAAATATGCAATTTTAGATACCTGAAAGCTTACTGTACTCAAAATTTACCTGAGAAAAGATGAGAAAATATCTCAATAAAATGCGAAAAATATTTTTGGTTAAAGTCTTAGTTTACAATATGTTTAATCCTTTGTATTGTTAGTAGAGATTTCAGTCCAACTAATGAGAAATATTTCTATTAATATTAACCCACAACCTAAGTGAACTTGTCAAGTCTAAAAACAAAATTTTTTCCACTTGATATCAAGAAAACTCAAAAGCACTTACTTCAGAAGGAAATAAGTAAGCTTGCAAGGAAAAAAAGCAGCGTTCATCGCTCAAACAGCAAATATGATGTTTGCTCATAACTACCGACTATTGACTACTGAAGATAGACTACTGACTATAAAACTATAGCGCTATATAAATAAATATGGCGCGGACATTCCTCTATTCTCTATTCCCTGAAACACTTTGATGACAACTGATAACTGAAATGACAGGAGTCAGTTCCTCAGACCTAAGTAAAAGAACATCCTGACTCCTGAGTTTTAGGCGTTAGTTGTTAAGACTCAGCAACACCATTCAAAGCATTTTCAACACGCTTAAAGTCAAAACCCATAGCTCGCAGAGCGTGCCAGAGATGACCTTGAAGGAAGAAGAAAGCTAAGAAGAAATGGGCATTAGCTAACCAACAACGAGCAGTATGAGCACCTAAAGGCAACTCTAAAGTATCAGCAAAATAGGGAGTAATCCCAAGCTTAATATCCAAAACTGGGCCATAAAACTCTACAGGATAAGCTAAAGTATTAACGGCACAGAAATAAGCTGCAACAAATCCTGCTAAAGCTATTCCACCTAGAGAGTAAGAAAGAATTGCTTCCCCAGAGAAGATTAAAACCCGTTTTGCCCAAGGAAGTGGCTCTTTGATAATGTGCCAAAGGCCACCTAAAACTAGCAGAATTCCCACATAAACGTGACCTCCAACTAAGTCTTCTAAGCTATTAACACTGGCAAAATGAGTTTGATATCCATATATTACTAATGGATCGAGAGTGGGATTAGTTACTAAACGTACAGTTTGAGTTGTCGCATCATAAAGCCCACCAAAATACATAGCTTTGGCTACTAATAATAGAGCACCAAATCCTAAAAAAAGTAGGTGATGACCTAAGATTATTCCGAGCTGTTTTGGGTTATCCCATTCAAAGTGAAATTTCTTAGCTCCACCTGTTGCATCTTTTAAGTTTTCTGGAACTTTAAAAGTATGAAAAAGTGCTCCTGCACCTAAGACTGCTGATGAAATTAGATGTACAATACCAACAACAAAATAGGGATAAGTATCTACCACTTCTCCACCGTTACCGATACCTAAACCTAAAGTTGCTAGGTGTGGCAGTAAAATTAAGCCCTGTTCTCCCATAGGTAAACTAGGGGAATATCGAGAAATTTCAAATAGAGTAAAAGCTCCTGCCCAAAAGGTAATTAGAGCTGCTTGACCTGCGTGAGCAGCGATGAATAAACCAGATAGTTTAGCGAAGCGAGCATTACCAGCCCACCAATCGTATTTAACCTCTGAATTATCATAAGTTTGCATGGTTTTTTCCTTGGATTATAGTCCGGTTAGCAATTGTTATGGCAACAATTACTACTTTTTTTTTATACATCAGTTAATATCTGTGTATATAAAAATATATTATACACATGATTATAGAAAAACAGTATGATTAATTACTTTTGTAAAAAAAACTTATTGAAGAGTCTTTTGAAAAAATATCAATTTAATTTTGTTCAATAAATTTTACAACTAAATAATGCTTAGGCAGTTATGCTTAAGATGGCTATTAATAGATTATTGTCTACTAAATATGTAAATTAAACTACTGATAAAGCAGATATATACCGGGAATAATTATCTATTTTTTACAGATAAAATTGGTTGACAATCTATCAGAAAGTTACACCATTTTTGGTAAAACTTTCTTTCATAAAGTCAACAACTATGGCAGTATAAAATTGGAGACTGCCCTAGCATAAATTCTAATTTTGTGTCGGCCAAGTCACTAATTTGAGCAGATGGCAGTATGTAGAAATGCGATCGCTCATCTCAGTAATGACTCAGCTCTATTCTGTATTGCTGAAATGGGTGGAAGGTTCTAATTGTGATATCATATTCTTAATCAAAATACATAGCTTTGGCCACTAATTACAGTGGTCATTTTTTTTGCTTCTGGACTAGAGTAAGTTTGAATACTTTTTCTCTGATGTCCAGATTGATAGTTATGGCCTTTTACCTCTTGTTACAGAGTATATTACATACTTATTGCAACTAATATTCAATAAATTTATGGATTTGTCAAGAGTTTTTTTGATATTTTTGATCATTATTTTTTTTTGGCCTTACCAAAGTTAAATCTTAAGAATCCCTAAAATTCATGAAATAAAACTCTTTGATTTTGCTGCTACAAATGGTTGATACAAAACGAATCTGAAATTAACCGCCTAAAAGTATTGACAAAACTTGTCATTAATATAATAATGTAAATTACATTGCTTATGGTGTTCTTCTCTCTGGTAGGACAACGGAGTCCCTCAGTCATACTGAAAATATTCACAGTTTGACTGGAAAGCAATTAGGGACTCTTTTTATTTGCCATTCTCCACAACTTACAGCAGTTTTCATTTGAATAGACCACAGTAGTGACGTTCCATGGAAGGTCTCTACTAGACTGACACAGCTAAAACTGTGGAATAGATTTTTGTTTGTAGGTGTCTTTATCTCCGTATCTCCCCATCTAAGGCACCATTTCAGTTGACGCATTAGACGAAGCAAGTGAAGGCAAAATTTACGCTGACATTGAAGTCAACAATAATCGCATTACTATTAGTACGAAATTAAGTTAAGTACTGAGAAAAATATGGCGGTGGTATAAATTGCGGATAATCGTCAAGGAATTAGTGAAAAAGCGCACTCAAAAATATTCAAGCAGGGATTTACAATAAAAGGGGTGGGCAAAGGAACAGGGTTAGGACTGGCGATCGCGTGGCAAATTATCGTAGAAAAACATGGCGGAACAATAACCTTTAAGTGAGAATTAGATAAACGCACAGAATTTATTATTTCTCTTCCTTTGATTTAAAATGATTGATTGAATGGAAGAGAAAAAAGTGGGGTGCATCTCAATTTTGAATAAAGCCAAAAAAATATTGCTTTTAGGGAACAGGGAACAGGGAACAGGGAACAGGGAATATATAATAGTAAAAAAGTATTTTTGCAAATATGAGATGCACCCAAAAAGTGATTGCTCACCCTCCTGTTTTTGTTAAAATTAAACGGTAAAAAAGATTAGTCATTTTTTTGTCGTATTATTTCAATTTGATTCAATTTTATACTATAAAACTATGATAAAATCAATTCATACTCACTTAACTAAAACCATCTATATATGCAGCTTAAAACTATTTGGCAATTAGGTAGCAATAATCCAGAAAATCCAAATAATCTAGACACGATCCGTCAATGGTGGGCAGCCATAGCTGACACAGAAATTACCTGGCGACAGCGACTTATTCCTGCTAGTGGAGATATTACAGAACTTGATTGGGAACCTCAAAGATTTGATGAAATATTTCTCATTTCTCAACCAGAAATTCGCGGGATTACTCTTTATTGGCAGAAACCTAATTCTCCGACAGAAAGCAATACAACTGTGCAAAAGTTAGAATTAAATCATACTAGTCAGGAATTATATATTTTTCCTAAATCTCAACAACAATTGGTAATTAGAGTTGCATTGCCAGAGGTAAAATATCAAAGAATTGAAATTAATAATCCCGCAGTTTTAGTCGAAAAAAATATTATCTTATTTCAGGATGCAACGCAGTTATTAGAAGTACAAATTAAACTAACACCAGAACAGTTAAATCAATTGAAAGAAAAACTTAAAGAAAATGACTAATCATACCCATGAAATTATTGATGTACAGCAAACAACTTGTTGCATAGTTGGTGGCGGACCAGCAGGAGTTGTATTAGGATTACTATTAGCGTGTCAAGGTATCCCAGTTACTCTGCTGGAATTACATCAAGACTTCGATCGCGACTTTCGAGGAGATACTATTCATCCTTCCGTAATGGAAATAATGGCACAAATAGGTTTAGCAGACCGTTTGTTAGAGTTACCCCATTCCAAAGTTCGCACACTCAAGTTAAATTCTCCCACTGGTGACATTACTCTGACTGACTTCAGTCACTTAAAAAGTGCATATCCTTATATTACTATCCTCCCACAAGCAAAATTTTTAGAATTTATTGCTACTGAAGCGCAACAGTATCCTAATTTTAATTTAATTATGGGTGCAAACGTACAGGAAATTATTGAAGAGGATGGAGTAGTGAGTGGGATACGTTATCGCGGTCATGGAGGTTGGCACGAAGTTCGAGCATTATTAACAGTGGGAGCAGATGGTCGTTTCTCCCGAATGCGTCAGTTAGCAGGTTTTGAACCAATTAAAACTTCCCCACCAATGGATGTAATGTGGTTTCGTTTGCCACGCAAGTCAGAGGAACCTAATGGTTTATCAGGTCGTGTGGGTAATGGCAAGATGGTAGTTTTGCTCGATCGCTCAGATTTTTGGCAAGTAGGTTATATGATTTCTAAGGGTGCTTTCGCACAACTGCGTACTGCTGGTATAGATTTTTTGCGAAAATCTTTGGTTGAGTTAGTGCCGGAATTTAGCGACCGCTCCCATTTACTTGAAGATTGGTCTGATATTGCTTTTTTGTCTGTAGAGTCTAGTCGTCTTCCTCAATGGTATCGTCCAGGTTTACTACTCATTGGTGATGCTGCTCATGTGATGTCTCCTGTGGGTGGAGTCGGAATTAACTATGCTATTCAAGATGCAGTTGTAGCAACAAATATTCTCAGTGAACCCCTGAAACGCGGGAGTTGGCATTTGTGGGATTTGGCAGAGGTGCAGCGTCAAAGAGAATTTCCAACTACAGTTATTCAATGGTTTCAGGGGTTAGCTCAAAAACGAATGATTGCTCGTGCGCTGAATCAAAATCAGCAGTTTACTATTCCTGCTTTTTTGCGGTTACCGATACTGCGGGATATTCTGGCGCGGTTGATTGCATTTGGGATTTCGCCTGTGCGTTTGAATAATTAAATTTAATGATTAGATGGTTTGAGTAATACCACTTTCCCATCAGGTAAATTCAGATTTTCTGGGAATTTTTCTGGTAATTCTGGGAGAGAATCTATGTAAGAATTCAGTGGATAATTTAACAGTTTTAATAGAGGAGTTGCTATTTCTAAAACTTCCTCTTTTTGTGCCTCGCTCAGAAGATCTATCCACTGTCCTAACTTTCCTTTTCTTAGGTGATTTTGACTATCTTTCTTCATGTGATTAAATGATACTTTTTCTTTAATCTCACCTTGAGCTTTTTCGTCTAAATCAATTTCCAAATATTCTAATATTTTTTCTAGCTCCCGGTCAAAATTATGCAGCAATCTTTCATAAAAAACAAAATGAATATGCAAATATTTCTGATGTTTTAAATATCCTCCTACATGATTCATCCAGTCAGAAACAATTGTTTTCAGGTTGTTGTTTAAATAAGTTTCTGGATCGGTTTCATCAGAAATGATATAAGGGTAATATCTTTGCATATAAGGAGAAAATACAAAATTAGACCAAGAAATTAATACATCTCTGGGATCACGAATAATATATATCAGCTTGTCAAATTTTTGTATAATATTTACAACATTACTACTCATCGGAGCATGAGTCCAAACTACACTACAGCTATTAATATAACCATCTATATCATCAACTGGGTATCTAAATACATTACCTAGTCTATAAAATACAGCATTTTTTGTAATATCTAAAAAATTAATATTGATTTGCCCTTTGAACAGATTCAGATTTAATTTTTTAGCAGCTTCATATATGGGTTGATTTTGGATAAAACTTTCATATTGAAAATCACTATAATCAATAATATTATGTAAGATTGTATGTAGCCAAAAGTTGCCACTTTTAATTAGCCCAGCTTTTAGGATGTGCATAGTCTTCTCCTGATTAATTAATTGTAGTAAAAATAATTAAGCTATCCCACTAATAATGTTTTTGCTAAAAAGCTTAACTATTGTCATAACTAAAAACAATAAATAAAACTTTTCAGGCAAATTTTACTCAAAGAAATAAGTATTTTTAGAATAGTGGGATAGGCTCATTAGTCTTGAACCTGTGCTACGGGATATTCCGGTACGGTTGGTTGATTGTGTTTCAGATTTTTTCTGTACGTTTGAATAATTAAATTTAATGATTAGATGGTTTGAGTAATACCACTTTCCCATCAGGTAAATTCAGATTTTCTGGGAATTTTTCAGGTAACTCTGGCAAAGTATCTATTTGATTATTCAACGGATAATTTAACAGCTTTAATAGAGGAGTTGCCATTTGCAAAACCTCCTCTTTTTGGGCATCGGTGAGAATATTTACCCACTGTGCCAATTGACCTTTTCTGATATGATTAGGACTATCTTGTTTCATGCTATTAAATGATACTTTTTCTTTGATTTCACCTCTAGCTTTTTTATCTAATTCAATTCCTAAATATGCTAAAATTTTTTCTAGCTCTCGGTCAAAATCATGCAGCAATCTTTCATAAAAAACAAAATGAATATTCAAATCTTTCTGATGCTTTAAATATCCTCCTACATGATTCATCCAGTCAGAAACAATTGTTGTTAAATTTTTGTTTACATAAGTTTCTGAATTAGTTTCATCAACAGTAAAAAAAGGAAAATATCTTCTTACATAAGGAGTAAATATAAAATTAGACCAAGAAATTGATACGTCTCTAGGGTCACGAACAATATATATCACCTTGTCAAATTTTTGCATGATAGTAAAAGCATTACTACTCATCTGGGAATGACTCCAAACCAAAGTAGAGCTATTAATATAATCATCTATATCATCAACTGGATGTCTAAATATATTACTTATTCTATAAAATACAGCATTTTTTGTAATATCTAAACAATTAATATCAATCTGCCCTTTTAGCTGATTAACATCCCAAGTTTTAGCAATTTCATATATGGGTTGATTTTGGATAAAACTTTCATATTTAAGACCGCTATAATCAATAATATTATGTAAAATTGTATGGAGCCAAAAATTGCCACTTTTAATTAGCCCAGCTTTTAGGATGTGCATAGCGTCCTCCTGATTAATTAATTGTAGTAAAAATTATTAGTGCTGGAACCTTGCTACAACATATTCCAACCCAGTTGATTGCCTTGGGAATTTCGCCTGTGAGGGTTGGTCAATTCCATAAATGGAATTTGTTGGGGTAATCCCCTCGTAATTGGTCTGACCGAGGTAGGCAGAGTGGTACTATAGCGCTACGCGCAAGTTAGAACTCAGAACTCAGAAGTAATCTCAGAGATTGTTTCAGGATTTAGCAATGTCCTAACGTATTTGCGTAGTGCTATACCTCTACAGATATCCCAATCAATTACCAACCCTTACCCGTGGGTTTGAATAATTGAATTTTAATGATTAGATGGTTTAAGTATCACCACTTTCCCATCTGGTAAATTAATATTTTGGGGTAATTTTTCAGGCAATGCTGGTAGAAAGTCTACTTGACTATTTAGTGGATAATTTAACAACTTTAATAGAGGAGTTGCCATTTGCAAAACTTCCTCTTTTTGTGCATCTGTTAAAATATCTACCCACTGTCCTAATTGACCTTTTCTTAGATGATTTGGACTCTCTTTCTTCATCTGATTAAATGATACTTTTTCTTTAATCTCACCTCTAACTTTTGCGTCTAACTCAATTTCCAAATATTCTAAGATTTTTTCTAGCTCTAGGTCAAAATTATCTAGCAATCTTTCATAAAAAACAAAATGAATATTCAAATCTTTCTGATGTTTTAAATATGCTCCTACATGATTCATCCAATCATTGATGATTGTTTTCAGGTTGTTGTTTAAATAACTTTCTGAATCTGTTTCATCAGAAATGACATAAGGGTAATATCTTTTTATATAAGGAGTAAATACAAAATTAGACCAAGAAATTAATAAATCTCTAGGGTCACGAACAATATATACCAGCTTGTCAAATTTTTGTATAACATTTAAAGCATTACTACTCATCTGAGCATGAGTCCAAACCAAAGTAGAGCTATTAATATAATCATCTATATCATCAACTGGATATCTAAATATATTACCTATTCTATAAAATAGAGCATTTTTTGTAATATCTAAAACATCAATACTAACTCTATCTTTTATTTGATTGAGACCCCAAGTTTTAGCAATTTCATATATGGGTTGATTTTCAATAAAGCTTTCATACTTAAGACCGCTATGCTCAATAATGTTATGTAAAATTGTATGTAACCAAAAATTACCACTTTTGGCTAAACCAATTTTGATAATGTGCATACTGTTCTCCCGATTAATTAATTGTAGTAAAATTTATTAGGATTAAACCTGTGCTGTAGAATATTCTTGCACAGTTAACTAAGTTGAGGATTCACATCTGGGTCAATACAGTTTCCTACGGAATGCTGCGCAAACAGAGCAGACAAAAATTCATCTGATTGACAACGTAAATATAAGCTCTTACACATTACAGATGTGCAAAAAAAAATCTTTAACTGAACCATATTAACATTATTGATTTCAATCAATAATTTATCTTCCTTTGTAATAAGGATGTACATCAATGCTACAACCACCATCAACAAAAAGAGTTTGCCCAGTAATATAACCTGCCTCTTCTGAAAAGAAAAAACCAATAGTTGCAGCTACCTCCAAAGGTTTACCAAAACGTTTCATTGGTATCCCCCTTATACACCGCTGTTCCACTTCACTTCCAGGTGGGCAAATACGTTTAGCCATTTCTGTTTCTATTCCTCCAGGAGCAACAACATTAACAGTTATCCCACTTGACACTAACTCCAAAGCCCAAGTGCGAGCCAAACTAATCATTCCAGCTTTTGCTATAGTATAACTGGTGCGGTCTTGCGCTCCCAAAGCAGCAATGCTGGCAATATTAACAATACGACCCCACTTTTTCGCCTTCATTGATGGCACCACCGCTTGAACAGTTTGTATCGCAACACGCAAATTTAAGTCAATAACTGCCTCGAAATTATCCAGTGTTACCTCCTCTAGTGGTTGTGGGTGTACTATTCCTACATTATTTACCACTCCATCAAAAGAATACTGCTTGGTTAAATTAGCCAGAGTTTCTGTTGTAGCGTGGCGATCGCTCAGATCGACTGTAGACAAACCTATTCCCCGACTTGCACCAGTAATTAAGGTTATATGTTGTTGTGTCATTTTATTTGAGACTTTAACTACAAATTGACCATAGTTTGACAACCTCAGATTAATTTATAGTGGAAATTATAAATTAATCAGGCTATTACAGATTTGTGCAAATGCTAGACCTAACCAGGAAATATAACTACAACTATTTCACAGTATAACCACCATCTATTGGTAGGGAATGACCTGTAATAAAACTAGCCGCATCGGAGCATAACCAAACAACAGCATTAGCTACTTCTTCTGCTTGACCAATACGACCAATAGGGTGTGCTGCTAACATTTGTACTTTAGCTTCACTATCATCATCCTTGCCAAAAGCACGGTCAACCATATCTGTTTGAATTACACCAGGACAAACACTATTAATTCTAATACCTGCTGTTGCGTGTTCTAAAGCAACAGCTTTTGTTAAACCTATCACACCATGTTTACTAGCGCAGTAAATTGAACCATTAGCAAAACCAGTTAACCCAAACATAGAAGCATTATTTACTATTACTCCCCCACCATTTTTTAACATTTGTGGAATCTGATATTTCATTGATAACCAAACTCCTTTAAGATTGGTATTAATAATCTGATTCCAATTTGATTCAGTTTGTTCAATACTAGGTCCTAATATGCCTTCTGTACCTGCATTATTGAAGGCATAATCTAAACGATTATAAGTATTAATTGTTTGATTAACTAAGTTTTCAACTTCAGTAGCTTGAGTAATATCTGTTTTGACAAAGATAGCTTCACTACCCATTTCTTTAACCATTGCTATTGTTTCTTGACTTTCTCTTTCCCTACGACTGGCGATCACTACTTTGGCTCCTTTTTTTGCAAAACCTAGGGCGGTAGCTCTACCAATACCTGAACTACCTCCTGTAATTAGAGCAATTTTTCCCTCAAATTCTTTAATTAGATTCATTGCTTTTATCCTTTTTAAAACATGATGATGTTCAAACTAATCTTAGTATTTATAGTATTTTTTTTACATAAAAAGTTCAAAAAACTTATCAATTTAAGATTGTATTATTATAGTCTATTAATTATCAAATATTACACATAAAATGGAGTCTAAAATACCTAATATTTTATTGCCTAGATAATCACAATTCACCACTACTAGCTAAATATACTCCCACTCCTTAAAAGTAGTAGCTTGACCACATTGCTGTTGATTTTTATCTAGAAGATTCCAGACGGTAACATCTGAAATCCAAAACCGTTTACCTGTGCTGGAAATACGAATCCCCCGATAACCACTAATATAACCTTGAGTTTTTACCTGAGTCAGTAATAGCTGGCGATCTTCTCGCTCTGGAAGTTCTGCTGTCTGACGAGAAGGGGTATTAGTAAATTGCTCCCAACTCATTTCCCATAGATCCAAGGCTTGCTGATTACCATAATTTAAGATAGGGTTTTCTTCCATACCGTGAGAAGCAACAACAAATGGAGCTTCCCACAATGCTTGAGCTATTGTTTCCGGTGTTCCATCTATATCCAGTAGAGATTTACCAGTCCAATATTTATAGCTCAATAACAACCTTTGAGTATGGCGAATTATAGTTTCTTGTTTCCAGGGATATAAAATATTTTCAGTCATTGATAATTTTTCAACAGTTAATTATCAAGCATTCTATCTTAATTTTCTACCTTTTGAATTAGATTGTCCTTGAAATTTTACCTGTAAATTTGAATCAATAATTTATCTTGTTTTGTAATAAGGATGTACATCAATGCTACAACCACCATCTACAAAAAGAGTTTGCCCAGTAATATAACCTGCCTCTTCTGAAAAGAAAAAGCCAATAGCTGCTGCTACTTCCGAAGGTTTACCAGCACGTCTCATTGGTATCCCACCAATTAAGCGCTTTTCCTCTTCACTTCCGGTTGGAAAAATGCGCCTACCAATTTCTGTTTCTATTCTCCCAGGGGCAACAACATTAACAGTTATTCCACTCTTGACCAACTCCAAAGCCCAAGTGCGAGCCAAACTAATCATTCCAGCTTTTGCTATTGTATAACTGGTGCGGTCTTGCGCTCCTAAAGCAGCAATACTAGAAATATTCACAATACGACCCCACTTTTTCGCCTTCATTGATGGCACCACTGCTTGAACAGTTTGTATCGCAACACGCAAATTTAAGTCAATAACTGCCTCGAAATTATCCAGTGTTACCTCCTCTAGTGGTTGTGGGTGTACTATTCCTACATTATTTACCACTCCATCAAAAGAATACTGCTTGGTTAAATTAGCCAGAGTTTCTGTTGTAGCGTGGCGATCGCTCAGATCGACTGTAAAAAATTCACCAGGAAAGGTCTTTTCTGGAGCGTGACGTGCTAGGCCAATTACTAGGTGTCCTTTTTTCGCCAGATATTCTGCTGTAGAGTAACCTATTCCCCGACTTGCACCAGTAATGAGGGTAATGTGTTGTTCTGCCATTTTCTTGAGAGTAAAATAATTTATCAAAATAACATGGGTCTAAAACCCCGCCTTTTAAGGCGCAATATTTTTGGAGAGTTGCTCACGCATCCCCTACTTCCCCTCCTGGGAGGGGGAGGGGCGAGGGGTGGGTTAACTTCTAACTTCTAACTTCTAACTTCTGACTTCGTTTGACTTCTGACTTCTGACTTCTGACTTCGTTATCTTGTCTTGTAATAAGGATGTATATCAATAGTACAACCACCATCTACAAAAAGAGTCTGCCCAGTAATATAACCTGCCTCTTCTGAAAAGAAAAAGCCAATGCTTGCAGCTACCTCCGAAGGTTTACCAAAGCGACCTATTGGCACCCCCCTTAAATAGCGCTTTTCCACTTCACTTCCTGATGGGTAATAATATCTAAATAATTCTGTGTCAATAGGCCCAGGAGCAACAGCATTAACAGTTATCCCACTCTTGACCAACTCCAAGGCCCAAGTGCGAGTGAAACTAATCATTCCGGCCTTACTGACAGCATAAGTGCCACGGTTTTGCGCTCCCAAAGCAGCAATACTCGAAAGATTAACAATACGACCCCACTTTTTTGCCTTCATTAATGGCACCACTGCTTGCACAGTTTGGATAGCAACACGCAAATTTAAGTCAATAACTGCATCGAAATTATCTAGTGTTATTTCTTCTAATAACTCTGGGTGTGCTATTCCTACATTATTTACCACTCCATCAAAAGCATACTGCTTGGTTAAATTAGCCAGAGTTTCTGTTGTGGCGTGGCGATCGTTCAAGTCAACTATGACAAATTCACCAGGAAAGGGTTTTTCTGGAACGTGACGTGCCAGGCCAATTACTAGATGTCCTTTTTGCGCCAGATATTCTGCTGTAGAGTAACCTATTCCCCGACTTGCACCAGTAATTAAGGTTATATGTTGTTGTGTCATTTTATTTCAGACTTTAACTACAAATTGACCATAGTTTGACAACCTCAGATTAATTTATACAGGACTTACCCATGAATCCTATTGGTAGGGTGTGAAGCGCGGTAGCGTAACTGAGCGAAACCCTATATATGTTGTCAGTGCATAAGTCCTGTTATACTGGAAATCATAAATTAATGCGGTTATTACAGATTTGTGCAAATTATAGACCTAACCAGGAAATATAACTACAACTATTTCACAGTATAACCACCATCTATTGGTAGGGAATGACCTGTAATAAAACTAGCCGCATCGGAGCATAACCAAACAACAGCATTAGCTATTTCTTCTGGTTTACCTAAACGACCAATAGGGTGTGCTGCTGCCATTTGTACTTTACCTTCACTATCATCATCCTTGCCAAAAATACGGTCATTCATATCCGTTTGAATTACACCAGGACAAACACTATTAATTCTAATACCTGCTTCAGCTTGTTCCAAAGCAACAGCTTTTGTTAAACCTATCACACCATGTTTACTAGCGCAGTAAATTGAACCATTAGCAAAACCAGTTAACCCAAACATAGAAGCATTATTTACTATTACTCCCCCACCATTTTTTAACA
>NZ_JAAHGU010000074.1:0-22522 GCF_010692685.1 Okeania sp. SIO2F5
ATCTGGAGATTTCTTCATCTCTGTCTGTGATCTTTTTGCAGTACTCTCCTCCACAGATACATCTGGAGATTTCTTCATCTCCACATCATTTTTTTGTTTCTGTGGTGAAGTCTTCTTTACTGAACGACCTCTCTGTAAATACTGATGTAACACACTTTTCATAGGTGAGTTAGCTGAACTAGGAGATTTTTTCATCTCCACATCATTTTTTGATTTCTGTGGTAAAGTCTCCTCAGCAGATACATCTGGAGATTTCTTCATCTCTGTCTCAATCTCAGTCTGTGGTGCTTCTGTTGTTGTTTCTTCTGTTGTTGTTTCTTCTGTTGTTGTTTCTTCTGTTGTTGTTTCTTCTGTTGTTGTTTCTTCTGTTGTTGTTTCTTCTGTTGTTGTTTCTTCTGTTGTTGTTTCTTCTGTTGTTGTTTCTTCTATTGTTGTTTCTTCTGTTGTTGTTTCTTCTGCTACTGCTGCGCTCTGACTCTCTATCAGAGAAAGCAGATACTCTCGTTTTTGATTAGCTTCATCATAATCAGGATTTATTGTTAGTGCTTCTGTGTATGAGGCAATAGCTTTTTCACAATCTGCCATTGCCTCATATACAAAACCTCTATTGTAATAACTATCAGCATCATTAGGATTAAGTCGGAGTGCTTCATCTAAGTCAGCGATCGCTTCGGTATAATACCCCATTTGAGAAAGAGCTAAACCACGATTATTATAAAAATCGCTATTACTGGGATTAATTTTAATCGCTTCGCTATAATCAAAAATTGCACCTTGATAATCTTCTATTTGATGCTTGGTAATACCTCTATTGTAGTAAAGATCTGCATTACTTGATTCCATCTCTATCACTGTCGTATAATCAGCGATCGCCCCATAATAATCTCCCCATTGGTAACGAGCTAGTGCCTGCTCATAAATAACTGCGATATCAATTTGATGATTTTCCATCTTGTTTACTAATTTTCTTCAATTAATTTTTTATCCTTTACCATATAGTAAATCATCTATGTTCAATATTTTTTGACATTGATAAAAAATTTCATATATTGGCCAAACTTTTTCCCATTTTTTATAATACTTATACTATGATTAATAGTATAATAATATTTTACTTTGAACAAATAAAAAGATAGTAATATCACTTCCGGTTGAATACTTATAAATAAGTTAGTAGGGAGGGGGGAGCTAGGAGAGGCGAGAATAGAGAGATTTGCCCTGTGTAACGAGGATAGGTTTTTTCATCACTAATTATCCGGACTTGATATAAATCATTCAAAATCAACAGAAGGAGAACAATTACATTAAACCCTCTTTTCTCTCAAAGATTTTCATCTACAAGTTCTCAAAGTAGGACTAATTTTATAGCAAAGAATGGGTTGTTTAGGACAGAGATTGATGATGAATCTTAAATGAAGAAAGGTTTTTCCCACTATTGCTTGTTGCCTGCTTTGAAATAGCAATCAGCAATTTATATTCCAAAAGAAAAATATCTCTAGAAGTCAATCTGAAGAGATGAAATAAATGATTGAATTACTATTTTTTCAGGGAACAGTTTTGTGCTGATTCTATCTATGATGCTGAAGCATTGAAACCTTGTCCTGCTTCCTGCTGTTCATTATTATCTGATTGATTTTTTTGATCCTGAACTGACTGCCAAATCAATCCACCTAAATGAGTAAATGCTAAAGCGATCGCTGGCACGGGTAAAAGATAACTATGTAAAGTGTACTGATGCAATACAGTCATTGTACTAATACCATTACCACCTGTTAAAATATATAGTAGTAAAGAACCAATAAAAGGAATAGTTTCTACAGTAGATAATTATATAGAAAATCTCCAAAAACCTTCTTGAGACCAGTCAAGAATCATTGCTTTCCAACCCAAACCAATTGCCACTAAAACAAGGAAAATCACACTAATCCAAGCAATCAACCAACTAGAGCGAAACTGCCGACTTAAAAACATAATTACTATTTGAATTAAGCCGAGAATAATGATACTGTTACCAGCATAATTGTGTAAATCTCGAATTATCCATCCGAAAGGAATTTGACTGGTAATCATTTCTAGAGATTTGTAAGCACCACCAGTGGTGGGTTGATAATTAAACGCTAACAATGTTCCAGACAAGGCAGAGATTAGAGTTAATGTCAAAATTGAGACAGCTACAATGGTAGCTAATCTCCGTAAACTCAAGGTCGAATTAATATTGTTAATCATTATGATGAGTGAAAGTCGATAAATTATTGCGGATATTAAAATTAGGATTTACCTCCCTGCAACATATTTTCGCCATTGTTACCGATAGGGTTTGGGCAGCAGTCCGGAACGGAAAGCAATCTCAAATCCTAGTTTTTTGTACCTGATGCGTAAGTCCTGAAAATTAAGCAGATACAGCATTAAAGCCATGTGTGTAAAGTCTGCAAAATTAAAGATAGATAAAATCGCCACTCTGGATTTAGAGCGCTATTAACTTTATTTGTGACCGTATTATGTAAATCTTAACATAACTTTTTTTTGTTGCAATTTAGGCAAAATTATCAAACATAATTAATAGCGATCGCTCATACCACAAAACGCAAATTAATTATGTATAAAATTATACTATTTGTTAAAATAGATAAAAAAAAAGCGTTTCGGTCCGGAATGCTCCGCAAATAGCAATTGCTGCAATCAGAATTTTCTAAAGTCATGCTCTGCAAACAGCTTAGATTTATACTGAGACCGAGAGAAATGCAATTTCAAAGAGGATTTCAACCCAAGCTGATAGCTGAAAACTTTTAGTCCAGAACTAGTTAAAAATTATGGGTTTCTAAATTAACTGATATACGTTTCCAATGTCTAACACTAGGAGCTAAAGTAATTAAATCTTCAATATTGCGGTGCATTGCAATACAAATAGCATCTAAAGGTAAATCATTAGGGTCGTAACCGAAAGGATTTTCTATTTCTAGAGCAATTTCTTCAATTCCAAATACTGTAAAACTGATTAAGGCAACTACTATACCAGTCCAAAAATGAAACTCATTAACTATTTGAAATGGTAATGATAAACAATAAATTAACAATAATTGCCTCAGATGAATTGAATATGCTAGAGGAATTGGTGTATTTAAAATACCCTCACAACAAGTTAATGCTTCAACCATTCTATCCAACAACTTAAACATAGCAGTAAGTTGATAAGGATTAATACAACCACGTTCATATTGATGCTGGAGATAATCACTAATCCAAAAAGCAATATGAATAGGAGGATGATTCATTTTTTTGAGTTTTTCATACCACTGTTTAGGCATATATCCCTCTAATTCTCTATTTACACTCTGACGGCGCAAATATAATTTACCAGCGATAGCAAAGGCTACTAATAACCTGATTATTTCCTCTTTTACTTTTCTATCTGCTGGTTCATTTTCTTCAACAGAAACCCAAATTTGTCGGGCAAAATTACGAACTGTATTAACAATTTGCCCCCACAGTTGCCGACCTTGCCAGAATCTTTCATAAGCAGTATTTGTTCTAAAAACTAATAGTAAACCCAAAACTAAACTAGGAACAATACTACTTTTCGCCGGCAAAGTCACAGGAAAATTAAAATAGTTAAGTAAAGAAATCAAGCCACCAAAAAATCCGCAGAATGTCACCCGAAAAATAATAGCTGGAATGACCGAATATCGCATTTGCAGAATAACCGTCAACCATTCTCGCTTTTCCCTATAGCGACCATCTATCACGCTGTTTGTAAACATATTAATTTAGCAAAATTTAGACAGATCGAAATAATCTGTGCATTCATACACACCCAAATTAATCTTACTCTCCTTTTTCTATCAGATAAAGGAAGGCTTCAAAAATGATAACTCTTGGGTTATATTATGTCCAGTCAATTAGCCTTGAAGGAGTAGTCATATCATGTCCGTTTAATTAGTTATAATAAAGTTCTTAGGTCGTAGGTGTAAATTCAATAGGACTTACGCATTACAAGGTATTTTCGTCATTGCGACCGACAGGAAAGCAATCTCAAGCCCTAGTTTTTCGTACCTCATGCGTAAATCCTGTTCAAGTGAGAATACTGGAAAGGGAGCACAAATTTGGGATATTCCTTCAACATCGCTTCAATAGAACATTTTTATTATACTTAATTATCCGGACATGGTATCAGTAGGACTGAGAATGGGGTCGATGGGAATTTAAGCAATCGCATTAAACCTACAACTTTCTTCAATCTGTTTGTATGTCCAACCGTATATATGTTTTTTTTCATGTATAATTTTTAATATACAACCATATAATTACTGATAACTAAAATAGTGTTTGGTGTTTATAGTGTACTAGAGCCAAAATTTTACGCATATTTCATTATTGACTCTTTCCCAATTTTCTTCACCAGAGTTTTTTTTTTGACAATTGTTGATATTATAGAAGAACAAAAGTTAAGCTATATATCCTATTTATTTATTAGCTGTTAAGACTATTCGGTCTGAGTCACTTTTTTCTTTTCCAAGCTACTTTGAAATACTGCTGCTGGACAATTCTGAAGAAAATAAAAATTATGCTATATATCCCTGGCTATTCAAATTTACAAACCTTATACCGAGGCAACAACAGCATAATATATAGGGCATTACAGCAGTCCGATCGCACCCTAGTTCTCCTCAAAACACAAATTTCTGAATACCCAGCTCCAGAAGAAATTGCGCGCATCAGACATGAATACAACATCCTCAAAAACCTCAACTTTGAAGGAATTGTCAAATCTATAGACCTGACCCACCAGGAATATCGCCTCATCCTCATCCTCGAATACTTCAATTCCCTATCTCTCAAACAACATATAACAGACTCATTGATCGCAATTCCTCAATTTATCAACATAGCCATCCAACTTAGTGACACCCTAGATAAAATACACCAACAACAAATAATCCACAAAGATATTAAACCCCACAACATCCTGATCGATCCCACCACACAAAAAATAAAAATCATCGACTTCAGCATCGCCACCCGTCTAAAAACAGAAACTCAGGCCATCATCAACCCAAGTTATATAGAAGGCACTCTAGCCTATATATCTCCAGAACAAACTGGACGCATGAACCGCTGCATAGACTATCGCAGTGACTTCTACTCCTTAGGTGTCACCTTCTACCAAATGCTCACTAAACAGCTTCCCTTCTATAGCAATGATCCAATGGAAGTCATCCACTCACACATAGCTAAAACCCCTATCTCCCCACACCAAATTAACCCAGAAATTCCCATTGCTATATCCTTAATAGTGATCAAACTGCTATCAAAAAATGCTGAAGACCGCTATCAAAGTGCCCTCGGATTAAAAGCAGACCTTGAATATTGCTTGAGTAAACTACAAAGCATCAAAAGACTTCAAGCCTTTACTCCAGGGAAAAAGGATAAAAAAGGTCAATTTAGTATCCCCCAAAAGCTCTATGGTAGGAAAACAGAGGTCAGCCTCCTCTTGGAAGCTTTTGGTCGTGTAAGCAATACCGATGACGAGAGCATCAGTCAATGCAATAAAGAAATCATTCTCGTTACAGGTTACTCCGGGATCGGTAAAACCAAAGTAGTTAACGAAGTACATAAACCCATAGTTAAAGCCAGAGGCTATTTCATTGGTGGCAAATTCGATCAATTCAAACGGGACATTCCTTATGCTGCTATCAGCCAAGCTTTTCAACAGTTAATCAGTCAGTTACTTACAGAAACTACACTAAAAGTTGCCGAATGGAAGGAGAAACTATTAACCGCATTAGGAGAAAATAGTCAAATCATCATTGATGTCATCCCAGAATTAGAATTAATCATCGGTAAACAAGAAAAAGTAGGCCAGTTAGGGACAACTGAATCACAAAACAATTTCAATCAACTATTTGGAAAATTTGTCCGTGTCTTTGCTCAACCAGAACATCCATTAGTTTTATTTCTTGATGATTTACAGTGGGCAGATCTAGCATCATTAAACCTGATCGAACAATTAATGACGGACAGCGAAACCAAACACTTATTATTGATCGGAGCTTATCGAGATCACAAAGTTAACCCAGTACATCCGACCATCCAAACCATAGAAAAAATCCAAAAAACCAGCACAACAGTTAATAAAATTATATTAGAACCCCTAAAAATCAATTACATCAGACAATTAGTAGCAGAAACATTATCAGAAGAAGCTACTACAACTAATGAGCGACTCACTCAATTATCAGACTTACTATACAGTAAAACCCAAGGTAATCCGTTTTTCTTAACTCAACTACTCAAAACATTATATACAGACAAATTGTTAATATTTGATTTTACAGTTGGATATTGGATGTGGGATATTGAACAGATTCAAAGTGTGGGAATAGCAGATTTAGGAGTAGTAGAATTAGTTGCTAGGAATATTGAAAAACTATCAAAAACTACCCAAAAAGTTTTAAAACTAGCAGCTTGTATTGGCAATAAATTTAGTTTAGATGTATTGGCAGTTGTTAACGAAAAATCTGTAACTCAGACAGTAAAAGATTTATGGAGTGCTTTACAAATAGGTTTAATATTACCACTCACTCAGGATTATAAAATTCCCTTATTATTTTCTGAAAATGACAATTCCCGAGAATTATTATTTGATGAATCTAGAGTAAGTTATCGTTTTTTGCATGACAGAGTTCAGCAAGCAGCATATTCACTTATTCCCGAAGAAAATAGAAAAAAAATCCATCTAAAAATTGGTAAGTTGTTGTGGAAAAGTCTGCCCTCTGAGCAAATAGAAGAGAACATATTTGATCTTGTAAATCAGTTGAATATAGGGCGAGATTTCATCACAGAAACAGAGTTACAAGAAGGGTTGCTAAAATTAAATTTATGGGCAGGAAAAAAAGCCAAAGGAGCTACAGCTTATGAGGCTGCGGGTAGATATTTGAATGTGGGGTTAGAGTTGTTACCCACAAATAGTTGGGAGAGTAATTATGAATTGACGCAGGATGTTTATTTTGAGATACTAGAAGTTGAATATTTGAATGTGAACTTTGAGTCGGCGCAACAATTGTCGGAACTACTTTTGTCTAAGATTCAAAGCAATCTGGATCGAGTGAAAGTTTATGAGTTACAAATTCCATATTATTATTCTCAGAATCAACCCCAGCCAGCTATAGATATTGCCTTATTAGCGTTAAAGTATCTAGGAGTGAGCTTACCGGCAAAACCAAATAAACGCGATGTTTTAGTGGAATTAGCTAAAACTCAATTAGCTCTAAGTAGTATAGAAATAAAGGATTTAGCAAATACTGCTATCATGAATGATTCCGAACAGATAGCAACTATGCGACTGTTAATGGCGATGATTCCGGCTGCTTTTAATGCTAATCCGGCTCTGTTTCCTTTAGCTGTATTTAAAATGGTGAGAATCTCTTTGAAATATGGTAACTCTCATCTGTCTGCTTTTGGATATGTCAACTATGGCTTAATTTTGTGTAGTATTTTGGGAGACTTTAATTCAGGCTATGAATTTGGTCAACTAGCTCTAGATTTATTAGACCGACTTAATGCTAGAGAAATTAAAGCAAAAGTATATTTTACTTTTAATAATTTTATTCGACACTGGAAAGAACATCTTCAGGAAACGATCAACCCATTACTTGAGGGATTTCAAAGTGGTCTATCAGTGGGAGATTTAGAGTTTGCTTCTTATTGTCTTTGTTTTTATACGAATAATAAATTTTGGGTGGGTGAACATCTAGATACTGTCGCTCAAACCCAAAAACAATCTATTGATGTGATGTTGAAATATAAACAAAAACTTGTTGGCGATCATCTGACGACTTGGAGCCAACTTGTGTCAATGTTGAAAGCTGAAGTGCAGCCAACAGATGATTTATTGAAGCTAGGAGAAAAATTATCTGTTTTAAAACAGGCAAATGATAGTAGAGGGATAACTAATATTTACCTATCGCAACTAATTTACTTTTATTTGTGGAAAAATTATGTGGCAGCTCTAGAAAACGTGGGAGCAATGGCAGAATATCTAGAAGGAATGAATGGATCAATTGAAATTGTGCAATACAACTTCTACTACTCTCTTTCCCTGCTAGCTAACTACCTCACTGTCTCTCCAAAAGAACAAAAACAATACCTAAAGCAAGTCAAATCCAACCAAAAACAAATGAAAGCTTGGGCAGAGCACGGCCCCATGAACTTCCAACACAAATACGACCTAGTGGAAGCAGAAATAGCCAGAGTTTTAGGTGAAAATGAAACAGCAGCAACCTACTACGAAAAAGCAATTTCTGGATCCTCAGAAAACGACTACATCCATGAAGAAGCGATCGCCAACGAACGAGCAGCAGAATTTTATCTATCTCTTGGCAGAGAAAAAGTAGCCAAAACCTACATGACGGAAGCCTATTACTGCTATATTAGTTGGGGTGCTACTGCCAAAATCAAAGACCTAGAAGAACGCCACTCCAACCTAATTATTCGCACCCAAACACCAGAAATAACAAAACTTGACATCACAAAAACTATATCTTCAATCACCAGCAAAACTAGCAAAAACCTCGACTTTTATACTATTATTAAAGCTTCCCAAACTATCTCAGAGGAAATCGAACTAAATAGCTTGCTTGATAAAATGATGCACATCCTCATGGAAAACGCTGGAGCAAACAAAGGAACTTTAGTTTTGAACAGCTCTGGTACTTGGGAAATTCCTATTCAATGCCTGAGCGACGACTCTGACTCATCCATCACACATCTCGATCCAACTAAAAGTTTACCCCATACTGTTATCAACACCGTCAAACAGACTCAACAAACTGTACTCATCAATCAGCTTGAAACAGAAACTACCTTCGCTGGAGATCCATACCTGATCGAACACCAGCCAAAAAGCCTCTTGTGTACTCTGATCGTCAAGCAAGGAAAATTTATTGCTCTCCTTCTCCTAGAAAACAGCCTCGCGACAGGAGCATTTACTCCAGACCGCATAAAAGTCCTCCATCTACTTATGAACCAAGCGAGTTTGTTGCAATTTAAGCAGGGTTTGCTGTAAGTGCAACATTTAACCTACTCAAAGCTATACACTGCTATATTTACCCCATATAGTAGATCGACAACAAATGTTTATCCAAGGGTTGCTCCTTTAGGAAAACCAGTGGTGCCAGAAGTGTAAACAATAGCAGCAGGAGCTTTCGGTTCCATGGAAACTGCCTTGAAATTAGAACTCCCTTTTTCGAGCAGAGTAGATGATATCTGTATCTGTTCCACCCCCAGCAATTAAAACATTTTTGAGAAAAGCTAAATCCCCATGGGGTATTTGCTCCCTCAAAGATTCTGTTGTCACAACTGCTACTGCTTCACTATCATTGAGGATGAAGCTAACTTCATCACTTTTCAGCATTGAATTGACAGAAACAACCACGGCACCACGTTTGAGAATTGCCAAATAAGTAATGACAAATTCAGGAATATTTGGTAAAAACAAAACTACGCGATCGCCACATTTTATTCCCAAATACCGCAAACTGATCCACAAACTAACTCTAGAATTGCTACCATAAACAGCAATTCGATATTTGAAAAGCTAAAGGCATCAATCAGTTTGTGATTGAACAATCAGTAGAATTACCGAATATCATATCCAAATAAATTCGGGTCAACTTCTCCCAAATTCAAATCATTCAACCCATATTCAGACCAACGTCTATCAACCATTGCAGCAACATCGGCATCGGACTCCAAAGCTGCACCCCACTCATGGTCAGTTTCAGGAGGGATTTTTGTAGTTGCATCTATTCCCATACGACCACCCAAACCAATTTTTTCGCTAGCAAAATCTAAACTATCGAAAGGCGTATTCGGCAAAATAAACACATCCCTAGAAGGATCGACCTTAGAGCTAATTGCCCAGACTACTTGACGCGGATCTCGAATATTAATACTCTCATCCACCACAATCACAAATTTTGTATAAGTAAACTGTGGCAAAGCACTCCAAAAAGCTAATGCTGCTCTTCGTGCCTGACCTGGATATGCTTTCTTAATAGAAATTACGGCAGCTTTGTAACTCAGAGCTTCCATGGGCAGGAAAAAATCAACAATTTCTGAAACTTGCTGTCGGAGAATAGGGGTATATATCCGGTTAAGAGCGATCGCCATCATCGCTTCTTCTTTCGGCGGTCTCCCACTAAAAGTTGTTAAATAAATTGGGTCTTTGCGGTGAGTCATACAGTGAAATCTAACCACCGGAGAATCTTCCAACCCACCATAATAACCCATGTGGTCGCCAAATGGTCCGTCTGGTAACATTTCTCCAGGAGTAATAGTACCTTCTAGAACAAATTCTGAATCTGCGGGTATTTCCAAATCTAGGGTTTTGCACTTATTTAACTTCACACCCGAACCACCATAAAGTCCAGCAAATAACCATTCAGATAAATCTACTGGAATGGGAGTAGCAGCAGCCATAATAATTAATGGGTCTACTCCTAAAGCGATCGCTATCTCCAGTTTCTTACCATTTTCTGCTGCTTTTCGCAAATGTCGCGCTCCACCACGGACTGATAACCAATGGACGCTCATAGTATTACGGGACTGTAACTGCAACCGATAAACTCCCACATTAGGAGTACCTGTTTCACAATCTTTTGTAATTACCAAACCAAGGGTAATAATTTTACCTGCATCTCCAGGATAGGGGCGAATCATCGGAATTTTATTTAAGTCAAGAGCATCCCCTTCAATAACTACTTGTTGACAAGGAGGGAAAAAGTCGCGTCCTGGTTTTGCCTTAACTACATCAAATAGGACTTTACCAAATTCTACTGCTTGAGAAATCTTTTTTGGTGGTTTGGGTTGTTGCAGCATCCCCAATTTTTTACCCAAGGTTTCTAATTCCTGGGGTTTTTCCATATTCATTGCCCAGCATACTCTTTCCTCCGTACCCAAGAGATTTATTGCTATGGGGTGGTCAGACCCTTTAACATTTTCAAATAGGAGAGCGGGGCCACCCTTCTGTAGCATTCGGTTACAAATTTCTGCTATTTCTAGGTCTGGGTCAACTAAAGCTTTGATTCGGTATAGTTGTCCTCGGTCTTCTAAAATTTTCAGGAATCCTCTTAAGTCGCGGGCCATAGTTTTATTAATTTTTGTTAAACAACGGTATGATATCACAGGAGTCATATAAGTTATCAGTTATCAGTAGGTAGAAAGGAATTTTTTTTTAATCTGAAGAGTATGTCAACCATCAACCAAATTTTACCTCTACCCGCTCTACAAAAGCTTTGTTATTTAATCATTGGCGATTTTATAGCGCTGCGCGCAGGCAACAGCTCCGGAAGGCAACGGCGGTGCGACCCCGCGACTATGCCAGCTCGCTTGCGGAATGCGCACTCCTGTGAGGCAATAGGGGGAATAAAAATCTGTTTGCGCAGCATCTCCGTTGGAATAATATAAGACTTTTCGCTATTAGACATCTCCGAAAATTAAAAATCAAATCAATTATCATCCAGAAATCATCTATTCTTTCTTCCTGTTCCCTGTTCCGGTGTTCCCTGTTCCCTCTTTTCTGGAGATGTCTATTGGACAATTCCTACAATTTATAAATATGCCAGCGCACATTGCTATATATCATGTGCTCCCTCCGGGGGAGCTACGCTAACGGGTGATTAGTTATAAAAAAAACATACCTCTAGCTTCAAAGGCAAATCTGTCGATTTTTTCTACTCCTGTACGGGCGTTTCATGTCGCGGAGCGTTAACGGCCAACCGAAGACGATCTTACTGCATACCTATGGCAGTTTCAAAAATATGAAAACTAATAGGACTTACACAGCAATTAAACTTTACCCTACAGGATACTCTACCGCAGTTAGGGAATAACACTTAAATTGTGAGTAAGTTCTGAGTAGTATAAATGACAAGTTCTAATTTGGAAAAAATTTTTATGTCCAAAACTATAGCGATTTCACGAATAGAAGCAGAAACTCAAGAAATAGACCCTTTAACATTACTTTATATTAGAGAAGGATTAACCAGAGATTCCTTAGCTTTAATGTTAGGAGTGGCTAGAGATACAGTAGACAAATGGGCAGCACAAAGAAGGCAACCATCTCGGCCTATTCGTCGTCTTGCTGCAGAAATTTTGGCACGTTGGCAACGTGATCGCCTTACCGATAGAAAAATGTAAATCACTTTTAGGTTTTTGTCCTACACAGTTAATAATTATCAGGCTAAGGTAGATACAGGTGAACAAAAAACACCAAAAAAAATCAAAGTTATCAATCAGATTTGATAACCAACACTACTTTTTGTTGAGGATAAATAATGCTAGTTTCAACTTTTGAACTACTCTTAAAAAAGATCACTCCTAATGCGGGAACTATTCCTAATTCTGACCGTACAGTTCTCCAAGGTTACTTTTTAACCATTGCTAATCCTAATAACACTAACTTGAGGCTTCGGCTCCAATTTACAGCGACAACACCTAATTTAAATGTAGCTGATACTATTACTATTCGTGATGTAGCAGGTGCTAACGTATTTGGCAATTTAATTCCCACCCCAGACCCTCGTAAATTCACTCTTGATGTAGGAATAGCTGCCCACGATACAGGATTAGTGATTTTACAGCCAGATATTCTTACCCTCGAACCAGCGGTAGATGAAGTCGAAATTCGTGGATTTGTCGAAATCTTTTTGCGCGCTCCTGGTGGTAATTTTAATGTGCTACTAACTCCCGAACACCGAGGCACATTTGTCAATGATAATCGACCTCGTCGTGCTGACTTTGACCAACTGGTTTATGCTCTACCAACTGCTACTGGAAGTAGTCTATTTCAACTTAAAGTAGATAAAAATGTTAAAGAAGTAAAACCAGAAATCAAAGAAATTAAAGAAGTTAAAGAAGTTGAAAAAATCCCCACCGAAACAATTACCCCTAACCAAGCAAATGAAGTGCAAGAAACACTGGCTTTAATGGCTGAAAGTATCGATAACATCGGACAACGTCTAGCAACACAAGAAGCTTTCATATCTTCTGAAGAGCGTCCTGCTGTTGGTGAAACTGCTGTTAACAACGGATAAACAGGAGTAGAGTAGTGCTTGTTGTTATTGCTAGTAAATATGACAAGTCTGCTCGGTCTTTTGTTGAACATTCGGCAACTGATGGTGTAACGTTACTCACCCCTGAAGATTTATCAGTGGTTGGGTGGCGACACCATCTGGGAAATACCAAAAATTCCACGGCGGTAGTGGGAGGAAAAATTATAGAAGTTGCACAAATAACAGGTGTGTTAACTCGCCTCCCTGTAGTTTTTCCAGAGGAACTTTTTCATATTGTTCCCAACGACCGCTCTTATGTAGCTGCTGAAATGACAGCATTTTTGGTTTCCTGGTTAAATACACTAAAATGCCCAATGCTCAACCGACCGACACCAACTTGTCTACTTGGATCGAATTGGCGATCGCCCCAATGGATTTATGCTGCTGCTCAAGTGGGGATGTCTGTGCGTCCTCTGCATCAACATATTGCTTTAGGGAAGGAAAGTTTGCCAGAGGTAATTCCAGAAAATTCAGCAACAGTAACTGTTATTGGTAAACGTTGTATTGGTGAAGTTGACCCCACCTTAGCAAATCAGGCAATAACTCTTGCTGATGCTGCTGGAGTTGAGTTATTGACTGTTCAATTTAGTCAAGCTGATGCTAATGCAGAATTTATTGATGCTAATTTGTGGACAGATATTTCTCAACCAGCGATCGCTACTGCCATTCTGGAGTATTTTATAGAAGAAGGCAGAAGGCAGGAGGCAGAAGGCAGGAGGAAAAACCTTGCTTTGTCTTACTTTTAACTTTTTTAGGACTTACGCATGAACGCTATTAGTAGTAGAATGACACGTCTAAAAATGTAGGTTGGGTAGAACGAAGTGACACCCAACAAATCCTGATTATGGTTGGGTTAACCTACGTCAACCAAACCTACGCTTATTGCACTAGGTCATGCTGCACAAACAGCTAGAGGTGCTGATAACTGATAACTGATAACTGAAATGACCGCTTTTTTAACGAGGAAAAAAAATGTTAATTCTGTTGTGGGGATTACCTGGAGATTCACCCTTAGCAGCAGTACAGAAAGAATTGCAAAATTTAGGTATACCTCATGTACTGCTCAACCAACGAGAAATTATTGAAACCGAAGTTAAGCTTTCTGTAGGGGAAAAAATTACAGGGGAAATCTGCACTCCTACTGACAAAATAGACTTGAATGCAGTCACAGGAGTTTATTTGCGTCCCCACGACTCTTACAAACTCCCGGAAATCATGGAAGCAGGACCTGAGAGTTATGCTTGGCAACACGCGACGGCAGTAGATAATGCTTTGTTGTCATGGGTAGAGATGACTTCTGCCTTAGTTTTGAATCGTTTTTCAGCAATGGCAGCGAATAATTCTAAACCGTATCAATTACAGCAAATTCGTAAGTTTGGGTTTCAAGTCCCTGACACTTTAGTTACTACGACTCCCAATGCGGTGCATGAGTTTTGGCAAGACCATGGCAGTGTGATTTACAAATCTGTCAGTAGTACCCGCAGTAAGGTTTCTCAGTTACGACCGGAGCGCGCGGAACGTTTAGATAATGTTGTTTCTTGTCCAACTCAATTTCAGCAATATATACCGGGTAGGGATTATCGGGTTCATGTAGTGGGTGGAGATGTATTTGCCTGTGCTATTAGTTCTGCTGCAGATGATTATCGTTACGCGGGAGTTACCAATGCTCCTGAAATTTTTAGTTATCGTTTACCGGAAGATATAGAAAATAAATGTAGAGTAATGGCGGCAGAAATGGAATTATCTTTAGCTGGCATAGATTTGCGAGAAACTCCAGAAGGTGAGTGGTACTGTTTTGAGGTTAATCCTTCTCCAGGATTTACATATTATCAGCAAGAAACAAATCAACCTATTAGTAATGCCATAGCTAGATTATTGGCATCGGGAAAGACCGTTTCACGCAAGTTATAAGTCAAAAGTTAAAAGTTAAAAGTCAAAAGAAAGATTTTATCAACTCAGAACTTTGATACTACAGTAATTTACGGAAGTTATTTAACATTTAAAGTTTGAAACTATTTGTGACATCTTTAAAGTGAATTGGTATAGC
This sequence comes from Okeania sp. SIO2F5, assembly GCF_010692685.1. NCBI lineage: Bacteria > Bacillati > Cyanobacteriota > Cyanophyceae > Oscillatoriales > Microcoleaceae > Okeania > Okeania sp. SIO2F5. Next base: position 15,157 of record NZ_JAAHGU010000074.1, read on the forward strand.
TACATTGCTGCTGAAAGGATAAGTAATGTTATGTCCGTTAATAGCGTTCAGAAAAAACTTTCTTCTCCTCCTCCTTCTTCTTCCAGGACTTACGCAAAATATCAAATTATACGCCATTTGTAGGGATAAATTGCCATTCGCCCCTACTAGATAGCGGTGCGACCCCGCGTCGGCGTCAGACGCAAGGGAACGCGCACCAAGAGATGGTGGTTATGCGTAAGTCCTCTTCTTCCCTCCTGTACTTCGCCTATCCGACAGTCCCCTACCTGATTTCTGACTCCTCCGTCGTTATTTATAGCGCTACGCAAATACGCTCTGTTCCCTGTTCCCTGTTCCCTGTTCCCTACTATAAAACTATGAATTTAAAATTTACACCACTTTCTTTCAGTTGGGTCGCACTTCACCCTCAACCTCGTGGAATTATCCAATTTATCGGCGGAGCTTTTTTTGGTAGTTTCCCAACGATTTTTTATCGCTATTTCTTAAGTCAAATGTATGCTAAAGGATATAGCATTATTGCTTTACCTTTCCGCTTTAGTTTCCAACATTGGCCTATTGCTATTAGTTTATTAAAAGAACAAAGTATTTTAGCAAAAGCTATGCCAGAACTTGCTGAAAAATTAGGTTATAAAAATAATATCTATACTGACAAATCAAAATATTTTTGGGTTGGTCATAGTTTAGGCTGTAAATATATTGTGCTGCTAGAATTCCTGAGTGAAAATGGATGGCAAGACAAACTCAGAAAATATGCTGATGCTCGCGAGGTAGAAAAAGTAGAAAGAATTTTCCATCAAATTCATCCTAGTATAACTACTATTTTAAATCAGCATTCTTTGTTAATAGCTCCAGATATTAGTGACACAAATAGCGCTATACCTGTCCCTGCTTTAGCAAAATTAATAGACCGAATTGGTTTAGGAGCAAAACCCAATCGAAAACAAAGCCAATCTTTGATTAAACATAGTGATTTATTTCAGTTAATTTCTATGATTTCTTTTTCTAAAGATACTGTTGCAGGGAGTATCACAGATCGAGAAAAAAGTAAAGAAATTCAAGATAAAAGTGATGTACTTTGGTTAATAAATACCTTAAAAAATAGAGGGTTATTACATCAAGAAATCCAGGGAAAACATTTAGAACCAGTGGGAATAAAAGTAGGCAACTATATTGTTGATTTGAATCCTTTAGATAAATTTATTCAGCCAATTGAGCGCAGATATTTAGAACAAGTAGCTTTACATTTATTGGATAATAATAGGTGATACAGAAGGAAAAATCTGGCTTTTTCTGAGTTTTAAGCTTTTGAGATGCCCTAACATTATTGTAACAATTGGTAATCAAAAATATATTGAGAACCTTGATCCATTTTGATGCGTAAATAACCTGCTGTATCCCAATACCATTTTCCACCATATTCAATACTATTTGTCCACACCCGAACTCGGGAATTTTCTAAGAATAAAACATTAGATTGAATTCCATCATTCCAACAAATAATTCCAACTACTCCACTATCTTGACTAATTAGTTTTTTCTGAATCCTGATTCTCTCAACTTTTCCCACAAACTGTCCGTTTTGACCAAAGGAAGTAACTTTTTTTCCATTTATATACCGAAGTTTTTGGCTGGATTTGCTTAAGTTGAAAGATGAAGATTTTTCAACAGAATTAATAACTGAAGATTCTTGTCTATAGTTTTTGCTTTCCGGTTCTTGGTAAGGATTTGGGTTATCATAAATTTCTTCTACAAGTTTGATAATTGGTGTCATTATTTCCATAATAGGAATAGCTGTTTGAGGAAAAATTATTGAGGTGCCCAGAAGTATCAGAAAAGTACCAATAATTTTATTGTCCATGATATTTTAACTTCTTTGTGAGTCCTAGGTTTCTATTTTTATCGAACTAAATAACTCTCATTTTGTAGATTTGAGGTGATTTTATAATTCAGTTTTTTTAAGTTATACTCAAAAATAGGCTGTTTTCCAGCAAGCATTTCAAATCAAGTTTTTCCCATCTATGCTTGAATATTTAAGACTTACTGGAAACAAAACCTTTTATATATTTAATGTGAATTGAGGCTAAGAAAAATTTCTATCTTCGAGGCGTTAAACGATAAGTGTATTTCATTTTTCCAGGTCGAATTATATTAAACCTGACCCACTTTCCATAAGCACAACTTGAATCAGCATAATGATATTCAAAACGACTATTTTCTACACATAAAGGCTTATTTCTTGGCCATACTCCTCCCCGAAGACCTCTTGCATAAATTCCATAAGTTCGATTTTTAACTTTCCCATCAATGAGTTTTTTACAGTCACCTGGATCTATGTTCCACCAGCCTGAACTTACCCATGAGTTCCCTGACTTTTTAGCTAAAGCAACACTGACTCGTTCATGGGAATCATTACAAACTTTTAATCCCCGAACTTTGGCATGAGCTGGTAAAGAAATTAAAGGAATTGAAGTAGTAGCAAGAAGAGTAATAGCAGTTAAACGAGCGACAAAATTAAATTTAAACATCTTGATTTTTCTTCTCTAATAACATTGAAGAATGTTTGTTAGTTGTTACTTATTATTCGTTTAAGTTAGATTTTTTTATTCAATTATTTGGGTGGAATAAGAGGGTTATCTTCTTCGTCATTAAGATGAATTGCAAAAATATTAATCATCAACTTTGCTCCTGATAAATAATATATACAACTATCCTCAAGTCAGCTTTTTGACTGTAATTTGTTGTTCTACTTATTACTCTGTAAAGTTGATGGATTTTTATTCAAAATAATAGGGAAAATCCATGGAACTTCCCTACTACAAAGATTTGATTTTCCTATTATTGAGATGTCAAATTAAAACCGCAAAATTTCTCTACTAAAATCATCAGGAATCGGCTCAATTTCCCAGATTAAACCTTCCCCTAGTTCTAAAATTACATCTACATATAGCTTTTCTACAGCATGGGTAGATACAGCTTCATTATTTTCAAAATTTTCTCCATACTCTGTCAATAATCGCAACTTAAAGCCTGCCGGAATTAAACCTCCCACAGCTATATTTTCCAGTTCAAATCGCCAGATAATTTCACCATCTTTCACTCGACTAATTACCCGCAAAATAAAATATTGTCCGGCAATTTTGAGTTGTTTGGATAAAAAATTATCTGTGGGAATTTCTAATTCTTTTGTGCCTACTTCCTTGTCAAATGCTAAATCTGTTTTTTTGTTGCGTAATAGCCAACCAATTTGTTCAGCTAGTTCGTTAATTCCTTGTTTGAGCAATTCTAAAACATTTATTTCTAATACTTCTGACTCATTTTGCAGTTTTAATTATTCTAAAATTGCAAATAAATTATCTAGAGGTTGTAGTTTTTCCAGAGGAATAGTTTCTGGTAAATTATCCACATTTTTTACAGGGAAATATCCTAAAACTTTAGCTTTATCCAAAACTTGCTCGAACTGCACCGCTACAAAACCAATGATATTGTCTGGTACATCGGGAGGTACAGAAAATTCTGTTTTTCCAGGCAAAATTGGAATACAAAACAATCTCTTGTTTTCTACTACTAAGTCTGTGGCATTTAACACTCCACTCAGAATTGGATTTAAACTTTTAACCTGTTGTAAATCTGTAGAAAAATCTAACCATTTCAATAAATTATTAACAGCCTTAACAGCAAGAATATTAAAATAAGTTTGTTTGCCAATTTCTGGGTTAGATTGTTCGGCAGCTACACTGGCAGCTTGTTGATGTGTTTCAGCATCTAAAGTTACAAAAACTGGTTGTAATTCTGTTCTATTTATCATTGTCATTTTATCCTAATATTTCTTGGATTTTTTGTGCAAATAGTTTGGTGTACTTGTCGAAATTCTGCTCAATATCCTGATTAATTTCCTCAAATATACTCTCATCATGTCTGCGCCAATAGGTTTTGAGAGTTTGATATTTAATATCATGTTCCTTAGCAAAACTTGTCCAATTATTTTTCTTCTCCGGTTCAGAAAGATTGGTTATTTTTTTGCTTTTTCTGATGTATTTTCCTTTTTGCTTATCAACAATAATCCAGTCCTCTTTTACTGTTACTTTGTCACCTGCATTGCTCAAATAAAAATACTGAATTATTGTTTGGGCGTTACATTCTGGATATCCTTTGGGATGAAATTTCTGTAATTTTCCTTCTGGATCGTTCTCAATGTAAAGTTCTAAAATTAGACCTTTTCTTTGAGTTTTCTGATTTTGTATATGGGTAATATAAGTCTCAAAACCATCTGATGTAGAAATATTAAATCCTTCATTAGCTAATAAGTCTATCCAATTTTATTTTTGCTCTTCACCTACTGGAGTATCGAGACTAATATCTTGATTCGTCTTGCGGTATAAGTCAAGAATGTCATATTTTAAATATCCATTTATCCACATTACATAACGCTGTCGTACCAGTAGAGGTGAATTTTGAATAAGATCAATTCTCCATCTTTTTTTGTATTCCTGGAAAAACTTATCAATATTGTGTTTTACAGAGAATAAAGTGTTATTAACTGCGTGTAAATAATCTGGATGTTTGTCTTGATGAATTCCTGGCAATTTGGGAGTAATATTTAGTAAACTGTCAATGGTTTGGTTTCTTTGGTCTCCCCTTTGGTTGAAGAAGATGTTGCTTGTTCCGTACCGCCAGATTTAGTAATAGAAATTATTTCTCCCGGTCAAACTTATGGTCAACTTAATGCTAAAGCCAAAGATTATTTAGATGCGGGTGTATTAAGAGTATGGGTTGTTGATAGTAAAGCTAGGAGTATTACAGTTTTTTATCCAGATGCACCGCCACAAACTTATATGGGAGATACTCTACTGATAGATTCTTTTTTTGCCGGATTAGAGTTAACTGCTGAACAAGTATTTAAAAAAGCTGGAATTCCTAATACAATTGTTTCCAGTTGATTATTTACACCAAAGGTAATTTTTCAAATTCCTCTCTAACCCTTCTGCTTTCTACCCTCAGCATAAGTGCCTTACCTTCACAATAAATCTCCCTTCTAAAACTGTCATTGCGAGGGGGGTTAAAAAAGTAATGATTTTCGTTTACTCCATTATTACCCCCCGTGGCAATCTTCACTACAACAATCAAGTTGTGAGATTGCTTCGGCTAAGAATATCTTTTCTCCAGGAAGTTAACTTATTTTATATTCGCCTCGCAATGACAATATCAGATTCTCTTTATACCATCATACACTTTATAAAAGATTCATTGATGCCTAGAAAAAAAGTTCAGTATTGTTGTAAAATATTTACTATAATTCCTGATTGTTAAAAGGAGAAAAAATACTATGAAATTTGTTAGTCCTAAGATAGATTATGCTTTTAAAAAAATCTTCGGTTCCCAACAAAGTCAAGATATCTTAATCAGTTTTCTCAATGCGATTATTTATGGGGGAGAAAAAATTATTCAGTCTTTGACAATTGTTAATCCTTTTAATCCTGGTCAATTGCTAAGTTTAAAAGATACATATTTAGATGTCAAAGCAGTTTTAGTAGATGGTTCTATTGTAGTGATTGAAATGCAGGTTGCTAGAATGGCTGGTTTTAATAAACGAGTAGCTTATAACCTAGCTAAAGCTTATGCCAATCAATTAGAAACAGGAGAAGATTATCTCTTACTTAATCCAGCGATCGCCGTGACAATTACGGATTTTATTTTGTTTTACAAGACTGAGAATGTAATTAAATAGTCATAACTCCATACTGGTAAACTCAGACGATTAGAAATAATTGCTGTTAAACCATCAAATAAAGTAATTCGTTGATCGGGAAAATTTTCAACTAATTTTGTTGCTGCTAAGTAGTCATCAACTGTGGGATTAATTAATTCAACTCCGGCAAAAATTTGCTGCAAAAATGCTCTGGCAGTTTCATTTCCTAGACGATACAAAACTAAAGTATAGGCTTCTAAAAGAGTCGGATAAGTAACAATAACTCCTAAGTTTTCTTGTTGGAGTTGGTTTAAGTCTGCTTGGGCCTGTTGATGATATTGGTCATCTGGATCGATCGCAGCATAAGGGGGGCCAGTGTCGGCAATAACAGCTCTCATGGTTGTTGTTGAGTGGGAAGGTTGGCAATAACTGAGTCGTGGTTAATTGATGTCTTGTGGTATCCACTGCCTTTTGATGCTGGCGTTATTTGTAGATGTTTTTTGGGTGGGGATAAATAACCACGTTGAGTTAGAAATTCTTCTACTGCTGCTTGTATAACTATATTGGGTGTGGGGGAGTCTTGGCGATCGCGCATATAGGATAATAATGCACTTGCTAGAGGTTCGGGTAAGTTTATGGTTTGTGGTTCCATTTTTTTTGAGTGTGAGGTTTTGGTTGATGATTTTCTAACACAAATTTTGAGTTTTGTCAATTTGGAGGCGATCGCTCAATTTTACTACCGACATATAGCAACTGTAGGGGCGGGTTCCAGTTCAAATTAACAATAGCAACCATTAAATCAAATGAACCCGCCCCCATGTTTATGAATTAAATCAATGGTGGGGGCAGGTTTACATGACTAAACTGCTAATTGACAAAGCTTTCGGCTAAACCCGCCCCTACAATTTTTTTGTTTGGTTTCTAACTTCTGACTTCTGACTTCAAACTTCTGACTTCTACTCAATTCCCTCACACAAACGTTTATCTTCTTCGCTGACATTGGGATTATTCCTCAAATAATCGCCCACCCAGTCGCAGCCTTCTTTGAGGAGGGAGTCGAGGTTTAAATTCCATAGGCGCACGGTGCCATCATGGCTAGCAGAAGCCAGCAGTTTGCCATCGGGGCTGAAACTGAGGTGATTGACCCAATCTTTATGCCCCTCTAAAGTAGCAACAGCAGTGCCATCTGGAAGCTACAGACGCACTGTGCCATCACCGCTTGCAGAAGCCAGCAGTTTGCCATCGGGGCTGAAACTGAGGTGATTGACCCAATCTTTATGCCCCTCTAAAGTAGCAACAGCAGTGCCATCTGGAAGCCACAGACGCACTGTGCCATCACCGCTTGCAGAAGCCAGCAGTTTGCCATCGGGGCTGAAGAGGTGATTGACCCAATCTTTATGCCCCTCTAAAGTAGCAACAGCAGTGCCATCTGGAAGCTACAGACGCACTGTGCCATCACCGCTTGCAGAAGCCAGCAGTTTGCCATCGGGGCTGAAACTGAGGTGATTGACCCAATCTTTATGCCCCTCTAAAGTAGCAACAGCAGTGCCATCTGGAAGCCACAGACGCACTGTGCCATCACCGCTTGCAGAAGCCAGCAGTTTGCCATCGGGGCTGAAGAGGTGATTGACCCAATCTTTATGCCCCTCTAAAGTAGCAACAGCAGTGCCATCTGGAAGC
>NZ_JAAHGU010000074.1:22622-33210 GCF_010692685.1 Okeania sp. SIO2F5
TGGAAGCCACAGACGCACTGTGCCATCACCGCTTGCAGAAGCCAGCAGTTTGCCATCGGGGCTGAAGAGGTGATTGACCCAATCTTTATGCCCCTCTAAAGTAGCAACAGCAGTGCCATCTGGAAGCCACAGACGCACTGTGCCATCACCGCTTGCAGAAGCCAGCAGTTTGCCATCGGGGCTGAAACTGAGGTGATTGACCATACCTTTATGTCCATCTAAAGTAGCAACAGGAGTGCCATCTACTTGCCACACATGCACTGTGCCATCATCGCTTGCAGAAGCCAGTAACTTGCCATCAGGGCTGAAACTGAGGTGATTGACCATACCTTTATGTCCATCTAAAGTAGCAACAGGAGTGCCATCTACTTGCCACACATGCACTGTGCCATCATCGCTTGCAGAAGCCAGTAACTTGCCATCAGGGCTGAAACTGATGTGGAAAACCCGATCTTGATGCCCATCTAAAGTAGCAATAGAAGTACCATCTACTTGCCATACACGCACAGTGCGGTCTTCGCTGGCAGAAGCGAGTAATTTGCCATCAGGGCTGAAACTGACGTGTCTGACTGAATCTTTATGCCCCTCTAAAACAGCAACAGGAGTACCATCTACTTGCCATACACGCACGATGCCGTAATAGCCAGCAGAAGCCAGTAACTTGCCATCGGGGCTGAAACTGACGTGGTAGATTAAACTAGGATCTAATAAAGTCTTAAATTCTTTCCACTTCTCAAAATCAAAGGTCTGTTGCAGCAACACTATACCGCGCACCCTATTTTCCAGACTAACCCAACCAGCTTTTAATTTTTTCCCCAAGGCAATAACATCCAATTGCCTCCCTAAACTCGTAGCTCCCAAATATTCTAAAGTTGCAATTTCCCCTTTAAGTACAGCATTCATCTCCCCAACAACAGCCCGACGCCACTGCCAAACCGCCCCAACCGCCAATAATGACACGATCGCCAAACCACTCACTAACCCCAATATCGTCCTTCGCTTACCCAGTCGTTTCTCCTCTTCCTGTCGTTGACGCAACGCCATCCCCGCCTCAATAAATTCTTGAGTCAACTCAGACAACTCATCACCATACTTAATATAAAGTTCTTCCGTATTCTGCAATGCCACACCCCGCAGCAAAAAATCATCTACTCGCCCATGTTGTACCCACTTTTTAGCATCCTGCTCCATCTGTCGTTGCTGTTGTAGGCGACTTCTATTTTCATCCAACCACCAACGTAAAGTTGACCAATGACGGATTAAGATTTCGTGAGCAACTTCCACAGTAATTTCTGATCCCCCCAAACCCCCCTTTCCAAGGGGGGCTTTTTTGTTAGTTTCCTCTTCATTAGTTCCCCCCTTACTAAGGAGGACTAGGGGAGATACATCCCCATACTTAGCAACATCACCATACTCTTCCAAACTTTTTCCCTTACCAAGGGAAACTTTTTCCTCCTGATGAGTCCCCCCCTTACTAAGGGGGGTTAGGGGGGATAAACCACCAACAACAATTAACCGCGCATCACTCAAATTTTTCAACACAGACTCCATCACCTCCTTCCCATACTTCTTACCCAACAACTCCGACTTCAACACCCGACGGCGAGTATCCTTCCCCTCTTCTCCCAACTGCACCAACTCCAGAAAAATAAACTGAGCGCAACTCTCCTCCTCTCGATGCAAACCCCGCCTCACATCCTCCGCTTTATTTTCCAACACCTCCTTAAAACCACCAATTTCCTCCTGATAAACCTGCAAACTCAACATTCCATCCCGGCGCTTTTCCCACAACTCCCGCAACACAAACTGCAACAAAGGCAAACCTCCCAATTCCTCCTGCACTCCATCCAACAACACATCCACCAAACCAGACTCTACCTTTAACCCCACTTTCTCAGCAGGTTTAACAATAGCGTCTCGATATTCCTGCTCCTGCAAATTCGGCGACACCAACATCAAATTCTGCTGCACCAAAACCTGCAACTCAGACACCTCCAAACAATTACCAATAAAATCATCCCGCAACGTTATTATTAACTTCAACTTATCGGACGTTTCCCGCAAAGCACCCAACAGCAAATTCAGAAATTCCGAACGTTCGTTTTCAGCAGTCAAAGTAAATAATTCCTCAAACTGATCCACCACCAAAACCACCATCGGTTCCACGCGACGACGCAACCACAATACCAACCATTCCACACCCAAATGCAACGAACCCTCCATTTCATCAACTTTCCCATCAGTCGCCAATACCCGAGCTAAAGCATTTATCGGGGTTGCACCAGGGCGAAAATAACCACACCAACATTTACCAGGCGGTTGCTTTCCTGCTGTCAGTTTTGGCAAAATACCAGCTTGCACCACCGAAGACTTCCCACTACCCGAAGCACCTACCACTGCCAAAAACGAACTATCCCGCAACCTTGCCAAAATCTCCTGTATCAGCTTTTGCCTACCAAAAAAGAACTCCGCATCCTGTTGACGAAACGCCTCTAAACCTTTATTAGGGCAGATATTAGCATCAAAAATTGTATTAGTTGCCTCCCCAGGAAGCAAAATATCGATAGCATTTCCAGACAAATAAGTTGTAATAGGCAACCGTTGCTGCAACTCAATAACCAACCCCGCAACAGTCAAACCATGTCGAGCATTTCCGAATATTTTCACCAATTCCTGAGAAAACTGTAACGACGAGGAAGCAATAATACATTGAGACTTATTCTTTTCTTGATGCAAATATTCCACCCATTGAGTCAGCACATGATTTTCAGCATTGGGAAAATCAAGAATGATCGCTTGTTGGCGCACCTGAGAATTCCATAACTTTCTCTGCAACCAAAAACAACTAATACGCACCCCATCTCCCAAAACCAGATAATGCTCATGCTCATTATCATCATTAATGACACTTTCAACCTCACCGCGGATGTGCAAAAATGCTGTTTCTAATTGGGTATGGGGAGGGTGGGGAGAGGGGGTAGAGTGGGGAGAGGGGGTAGAGTGGGAAGAGGGGGTAGAGGGGGTAGAGGGGGTAGAGGGGGGAGAGTGGGGAGAGTGGGGTAGAGTGGGAAGGGTGGGGAGGATCGATATTTAAACATTTCAATATTCCAGCTTTTACATCTTGCCAAGAGCGGTCTGTTTGTGGCCAATATCCTACAGTAAAATCACCTCGACTGTGCAAAATACCTGATAAAGAAACAGTCTCTTCACATCCTACCAAACCATTAATAATTACAGCCTGTCGCCGACTATTTTCATTACTATTAATCGGCACAATTCCTAACACAAACTCTCCCGCTCCTTCCACAATTATTAGAGGAGTTTGCCCTGGAGATTCCGACTGAATATTTGATTCACCACGATGGGATTTTTGTTGATTAGTTAAACGAATTTGCTGATTAGTTTTATCAATATATTCTAAAGTACGATGATAGACATATTTATATAAACTATCCGCCTCAATTACCCCCGACTTATCGGCAGCTTTCCCCAAAAAACCTTGAATCAAATAATAAGTAAATAATCCATGTTTTAAATTTTTCCATTCTCTAGATTGTTCATACTTATCGCAAGACAAAAGCGCATAAAAACCTTTACTTTTAGCAGCCCTTTGCCAAAATAATTCTATTAATTGTGGAGCAATACTAGATGTTTCAGATTCAGATAATTTCTTGCTTTCAGACAAATGCTGAAAATTAATACTTGTTCCACCACTATGACAAGCATCAATAAAAATCAATTGATATTTAGCACCACTTTCTGCCAACTTTTGCAGAATTTCTGCCACTGGCAAACCTGTTGTAGCTAAATTATTAGTTTGAGTATTTTTCAGACATAATATTGGTTGCTGAGTTTGTTTGTCTAAAAAACCATGACCAGAAAAATAAATTAAAATAGTATCTTCTTTAGTTGCTTGAGAGACTAACTTTTCCAAGCTATTTTTCACCACATCAAGATGAGGAGATTCAGGAGTATTATCGTGATGGATAATAATAGTCTTATTGGTGAATAATTTTGTAGCTAATTCTAATGCAGACTTTAATTCCTGACAATCATTAACACAATAATTAAGGTTATTTATTCTGGCATCATCATATTGATTAATTCCCACTAAAAGAATTAAAAGTTTAGCTTCACCAGTTTGAAGTTTTTCTACATTAGAATTACCTGCTGATTTCGGCATATATTATTCTCCAGAAAGAAGGCAGAAGTGCAGAAAGGCAAAGAATCTGGGAATCTTGTTAGTGGCCACTCCATATACTCAACCCCCTGACCTTAACCTATACAATATATACGATGACAATAGGAAAAGTTATTCAAACTTTGCTGAGAGCTGAATATTTACCTTCCTTCTTCCCTCTTCCTTCTTCCCTCTTCCTTCTTCCTTCTTCCTTCTTCAATTAACCAATTCTGCCATGCAAATAATCCTCTGTTTTCTGATTTTTAGGGTCAGCAAATAAATCTTTAGTTTCACTAAATTCTATCAATTCTCCTAAATATATAAACGCCGTATAATCAGATAATCTTGCAGCTTGCTGCATACTATGAGTCACAATTAAAATAGTTATCTTTTCTTTTAATTGACTCATCAACTCTTCAATTTTAGCAGTAGCAATTGGGTCAAGAGCAGAAGTAGGTTCATCCAATAAAATCATCTCAGGTTCTCCTACTAAAGCACGAGCTATACATAGACGTTGTTGTTGACCTCCAGACAAATTAAAAGCTACCTCTTTTAATCTATCTTTCACCTCATTCCACAAAGCTGCCCCTCGAAGAGCTTGTTCTACTTTTTCATCAATTAAACTCCGTCTTTTTTCACCACGCACCCGCAAACCATAAGCTACATTTTCATAAATTGATTTGGGAAATGGATTGGGTTTTTGAAATACCATGCTAATGCGCATTCGTACTTCTATCGGGTCAATATTTTTAGCCAAAATATTCAGAGAATCTAGCCAAATTTCTCCTTCATAGTAATTTCCTGGATACAAATCGTGCATGCGATTAAAGCAGCGTAATAAAGTAGTTTTTCCACACCCTGAAGGTCCGATTAATGCAGTAACTTGTTTTTCTGGAACAACCAAATCAATATTTTTTAAAACATGGGATTGACCATAATAAAAATTCAGTTTTTTGACTTCTGCTTTGGGCTTTATAGTAATTAATTCTTGTTTGTTTCTATAAAAGTTTACCATTTGATACCTTTACGAATTAGATAACGTAAATAAATAGCTAGAGTATTGATTGTCAAAGTCATAATAGTTAATACAGTACCTGCTGCTGCTGCATTTATTTCAAATGCTTTCTGTGGGCGAGAAACCCAGTTAAACATCTGAATTGGCATTAATGTAAATGGAGCTTGGAGCCAGGAAAAAGAAATAAACGGAAATTCACTTTTCAATGGAGATTCTGGTAAAAAAGCAATAAATGTTAATGCACCAATAGTAATAACTGGAGCTGTTTCTCCTATTGCCCGTGATAAACCAATAATTATACCAGTAAGAATAGTACCAAAAGAGTAAGGTAAAAGATGGTCCCAAATCATTTGCCATTTACTTGCTCCAAGAGCATAAGCAGCTTCTCGTAAATTAGTTGGAATGGAGCGGAGAGCTTCACGAGTAGTGACAATAACTATAGGTAAAATTAATAAGGCTAAAGTTAAGCCTGCGGTGAGAATACTTTCCCCTAATTTTAACTGATAAACAAAAAATCCTAATGCTAATAAACCATAAATAATTGAAGGTACACCTGCAAGATTTGTCACATTAATTTCTATTAGATCGGCTATCCAATTTTTCCGAGCATATTCTTCTAGATAAATACCAGAGGCAACTCCTAAAGGAATTGCTACTAATGTAGTTACTAACATCACTAAACAAGTACCTACCCAAGCTGATAAAATTCCTGCTTCTTCCGGTTTTCTACTAGGGAAATAAAATAAGAAGTTCCAATTTAGGCGTGGTAAGCCATCAATCATCATTTTAATTATTAAAGCAGCTAATATTAATATTGAACCCGTAATTACTAACAAACCAATTACGGCAAAAATACTATTAACTAAATTTCGTTGATTAAGATTACTTTCAAGATAATTGAAAGGTAAAAATTTCTTGGTAACATCTTTATTCGACATCTATATCAAGTTCCTTTATTTTATCTACATATAATTAATAATTAATAATTAATAATTAACAATTACCTCTCCTTGAAAAGAGGAGGACTGACGCGATAGGGAAAATTTTTTCTTTTCTCTTGGTCGATTGGATATGACTCTGAGACCTTGCCATCCTACCCTACCGGAAGCTCCGAAGATCGACCGTTTTTATCCTTTAAAGGAGAGGCTTTAAACCTTAACTATTCGGTAAGAAAGTTTGCCGGACTTTTTGCTGTTAGTAAATAACTAACTCTTGTTTGACATCTAAAATTAAAACGCTATATCGCTAAAAATTTTTGCTTCAATGTATAATAATTTATGGAAATTATTTTCAGTTAAAATATTTAACCTATACGGTTTATATTTTTGAATGTCTTGGATTTGTTTTACATTCTATTATCATAGTATTTTTGTAAGCATTCAGCTATTAGTAGTCAGCTATCAGATGTATGAACATATTCAAGCAAATACCAAAGTTATTAAATAACCTTTTTCTTTTCCGCCTTCTTTTACGCAGAATGCGGAAGCAAGCATAACTTTTAATTCTCCTTAGAGACTAACTCCTTCTTCGGTAGGATAATGAGCTAATAACTCATAGCTGATAGCTGATAGCTGATAGCTTATGTATTTTTATCTGAAATATAACTTCATAGGTAAGCATTCAGCCGTCAGCAATCAGCAATCAGCTATTGCTTTTAGTTTTAGATAAAAACTTTACTAATTGAGGCAGAATTTATACTTAACTATAAAAGCGGCCTAAAACAGTCTATATTCATTAAAACCACTTCATGATAGCTGAGAGCTGACAGCTAATAGCTGAATGCTTACCTTCATAGTTATCCTCTCAATACACGAATTTTATGAAAATCTGTTGGCTAGTATCAATAACCAATTTAAAAACATAACAGCTTCTTCCTTCTTCCTTCTTCCTTCTTCCTTCTTCTTCCTTCTTCTTCCTTCTTCTTCCTTCTTCCTTCTTCTTCCTTCTTCTTCCTTCTTCCTTCTTCCTTCTGTTAATATATTTCGCGATAATGTTTAGCTAGAAAATGACCGATTATATTTAATATTAAAGTTATCAATACTAAAGTTAGACCAGCAGCAAAAATTGTTTGATAAGCTAAAGTACCATGAGGTAAATCACCAAGACTAACCTGCACAATATACCCTGTAATAGTAGCAGCTTGATCTGTAGGATTCAAAGTAAAATTGGGCTGCAAACCAGCCGCAATAGCAACAATCATTGTTTCTCCTACTGCACGGGAAGCTCCCAGAACATAAGCAGAACAAATACCAGAAATAGCAGTCGGAAATACAACTAATAATGATGTTTGAAACCTAGTTGATCCCATAGCAAAAGACCCTTCTCGTAAACCTACTGGCACAGAACGCATAGCATCTTCACTTATAGAACTAATAAATGGAATAATCATTACCCCCATTACTAATCCTGCACTCAACATATTAAAAGTTGGTAAATTTGGAAATATTTTTTGTAATAGTGGAGTGACATACAAGAGTGCGAAATAACCATAAACTACTGTGGGAATAGCAGCCAATAATTCTAAGAATGGTTTGATGGTTTCTCTAAATTTTATTGGGGAAAATTCACTCAGATAAATTCCTGCTATAGTGCCCAGTGGAATAGCTATCATTAAAGCAATAATTGAAGTTATTAAGGTTCCTGAAACTAAAGGTAAAATTCCATATTGTGGATTTTGAAATAAGGGAGTCCATTGTGTACTTGTCAGGAAGTCTAATATGGATATTTCTTGAAAAAATAAAACTGATTCTCTGACTAATATAAACAGAATTGCTATTGTAGTTGCTACAGAGGAAAAAGCTGCTAAAAACAAAATATATTCAATTGTTTTTTCTCGTATATCTTGAACTAATCTTGGTGAAAAATTTGGTAATTTTATTGATTTTAAAAGTTTCTTTCTCATTCAATACTCAGTGATTAAGTAAATAATAATGGTCAGCATTCAGTTAAGTAAGTAGGTATTTCTAATTAAACGTTAAAAAATTTGTAGGGGCGGGTTTAGCCGAAAGTCTTGATAAATTAGCTATATAGTCCTAAAAACCCGCCGTACACTTGTTGCATTTATTTATGCTTACCTACTTATTAGCGGTCAACATTCAGTAGTAAAAATGAATTAGGGTGATGATTCTTTATATAGCTAAAGTTAGCCGATCTGCTTTTATTAATACTTTTAATTCTGCCTTATTCTCTCAACGCTTACTTATATAGCAGTCGAAAGAAAGGTTAGAACATATCAAAAACTTAAAACTCAGACAACGCCAGATTTTTCCAACTTTGTTTTTTCCTTTTTCCTTCTGCTATACGGTTGAATCTTGAATGCTTACTAACAATAATCAATGATAATTGATGCTTATACCAAATTAATATGAATCTGCATAGAATAATATTTTAATCAGAGTTGACTGTAGATCGAGAAAGACTTGTTAATAAATTTCATAACTCTTTACAGCCTCACATAAAATTGATGCTTAGACATTAGCCGAAAATTAGATAAATTATCGGTGTTGCTGAGTGGTAATGATTTTTAGATTAAGTATCAAGGCGCAACATAAGTTTTTCAATTTTACCTTCAGCTACTTACCATTACATTTCAGTAATGCCTAATTTTCAGCATTAATTTACATCATGAAATATGTTTGCCACTTGAATCTAGTTTAGTATGAAAAATCAAATAATTACTCTACTTAAAAATAGTTTAAATCTTCATTATAAGATTTAAAATTTAACTACCACTCCCAATAACACGATTTTTAAAACGTTCCATCGCTTGCTGATATTCTAGTTCCGAAAGAGGTACAGAATTTACTTCTTTAACTAATTGAGGAGCATTCTTAAGATAGAATTCAACAAACTCTTTAACTTCAGGACGCTCTGCCGCTTTAGCATTAACATAAATAAAAATTGGTCTGGCCAGAGGTTGGTATTCTCCACTTCGCACTGTTTCCAGTGAAGGTTTAACAGGTCCATTACCATTGTCTATAGCTATTGCTTTTAGTAGGTCTCGGTTCGCTTCATAATAGGAATAGCCAAAATAAGCAATAGCATTAGGGTCATTCGCAACACCCTGAACCAAAACATTATCATCCTCACTAGGTGTATAGTCAGAACGGCTAGCCTTAGACTGACCAACTATTTCTTTAGTAAAATAGTCAAATGTACCTGAATCTGCACCTGGTCCATACATTCTAAGTTCTGCATCAGGCCAATTAGAGTTAACCTGGTTCCACTTCATAACTTTACCTTGGGCCTCCGGTGCCCACATCTTTTTGAGATCCTCCACACTCATAGTATCAACAAAGTTTTCAGTATTAACAACTACAGTAATAGCATCATAAGCAATAGGTAATTCAATAAATTCAATTCCTGCAGCTTTACATTTTTCTATTTCAGATGGTTGAATAGTTCTGGAAGCATCAGAAATATCTGTTCTAACGGAATCTTCTAGAGAACAAAATTTTTTAAAGCCTCCCCCTGTTCCAGAAATTCCAACCGTTACCCGCATAACACCTCTTTTCTCTTTTTGAAATTCTTCTGCTACTGCTTCGGTAATAGGGTAAACTGTGCTAGAACCATCAATTTTAATTATTGACGGGCTTTGAGACCTAACTATAGGAATAGTTATAACTAATGTTGTAGCTACTAGAGCAAAGACACTAGCTAATTTCCACTTATTCAGCTTCAAATTCTTTACTTTGGTAGTTACCATACTCTTGTTTTCCTAGAGTTTTTATCAAAAATATAGACAATTAAACATTTATATGATGTAAAAATAATAATTGTTATTTAGAGTCTCATTATAATTATTGGAGAATAAGTAAAATTTAAGCACAGTTTAAATATAGGTTAATAGCTAACAATAATTATGACAAAAATATGGATAACCAATATACTTTGGCAGCAGAATTTTCACAGTGGGGAATAGGTCTGCATAGCGGTATTAAATCTCATATTAGAGTTATACCTGCCCCCAAAAATGCAGGTAGATATTTTGTTAGAGTTGACTTACCTAAGACTCCTAGTATTCCAGCTCTCATAAATTTTGTAGTCTCTACCACTCTCTCTACTGAATTTGGTATTGCAAATATTCGTATTCGCACTGTAGAACATTTATTAGCTGCCTTGGCAGGAATGGGAGTAGATAATGCTCGAATTGAAATTGATGGCCCCGAAGTTCCCTTATTGGATGGCTCGGCTAAACTCTGGGTAGAGGCGATCGCTTCTGTAGGATTAATTGCTCAACCAGAGGAGGGAAATGGGGAGATGGGGAGATGGGGAGATGGGGAGATGGGGAGATGGGGAGATGGGGAGATGGGGAGATGGGGAGATGGGGAGAGGGGGAGATGGGGAGATGGGGAGATGGGGCAAAAAAATATTAACAATACCGATCGACCACA
>NZ_JAAHGU010000075.1:0-1721 GCF_010692685.1 Okeania sp. SIO2F5
TAAAAATAGCAGTTATAATTGATTTGAGATAGTTATCTCTATCGTTTTTCCCTTTCTTTCAATATTTACCCCTTCTTGCTTCTTACTTCTTACTTCTTACTTCTTCAATAGGAATTAATCCGGTCGTACCAACTCACAGATTTAGGTCTATAGTCAATACAATTAATTGCTTTTTCTGAAAGAGCAACTTTAGGTTGTACAGGACATTTGAGATGATAATCTCCAGTAAAAAATAGACAATTAGCACAGGGAATTTCGTGCATCTGTTTCGCTCTACGCACTGAATCAAGTAGGGCACCAATTATACTCCAGAACGTTAAAATTATCAATCCCCAAGCAAAGACAAAACACAGAGGAACCAAAAATGGTTGTATGGCATGAATTACAAAATAAATAAATTGAAACATGGTTAATAATTCATCACAATGGTTACTAATTCATAACATATGACATAACTTTAAATTTAATCTAATTTTTAAGATTATATAAAGTTAAAAGCTTAAATGATTATAGGATGAAAACATAGAGAATTGTTCACTATAAACAATATAGGAAGTTAAGCTATGGCCCTTAGATTAGGTGACACGGTACCCAACTTTACCCAAAATTCTTCTGAAGGGGAAATCAACTTTTATGAGTGGGCTGGAGATAGCTGGGTAGTGCTATTTTCCCATCCTGCTGATTACACGCCAGTTTGCACAACAGAGCTAGGTACAGTTGCCAAACTCAAACCAGAATTTGACAAAAGAGGTGCTAAGGTTTTAGCCCTAAGTGTGGATGATGCAGAATCTCATAAGGGTTGGATTGGAGATATTAATGAAACCCAGAGTACAACTGTTAATTATCCTATTCTGGCAGATGTGGATAAAAAGGTTTCTGATTTGTACGATATGATTCATCCTAATTCTTTAAATAATCTCACAATTCGTACTGTTTTTATTATTGACCCCGAAAAGAAACTCCGTCTTTCTATTACTTATCCCGCTAGTACAGGTCGTAATTTTGAGGAAATTCTCAGAGTAATTGATTCTTTGCAACTAACAGATAATTATCAAGTTGCTACTCCTGTAAACTGGAAAGATGGTGATGATTGTGTAATTGTTCCTTCTTTAAAAGACCCTGAAGAATTAAAACAAAAATTCCCCAAAGGTTACACAGAAGTTAAGTCATATTTGCGGATGACCCCTCAACCAAATAAGTAAAGTTATCATGTAAGCATTCAGCATTCAGCAGTCAGGTATCAACTCTTGAGAAACATCTACATTTCCCGCCATAGAATTGTATGAATTGAACTAAAACTTATCCTTCTTGTGGTTCATTATCGGATTAAAAATGTAATAGAAGTTAAACGAATGCTTGCTTTATTCATTAAAAAACTAAGAGCTGAATACTGACAATAATAGCTTATTTGATTTTTATTGCTGACCGCTGAAGCGCTAATAGCTGTTTGCGAAGCAGTCCGCAGGAAATGCTTACGTTGTAATTTAATTGAGGATTAAGATTTTAACCAGGATTCTTAATCCTTAATTATTTTTAGGAGGGAAAAATTATGCTTGATGATCCGATTATTTTACAAATGCCTCCAAATTTACAAATGACAGATGAACAGTTTTTTGAATTCTGTCAAATTAATCGAGATTTACGGATAGAAACTAATAAATTTGGAGAGTTATTAATTATGTCTCCTACTGGTTCAGAAACAGGAAATCGTAACCTTGGTA
>NZ_JAAHGU010000075.1:1821-33027 GCF_010692685.1 Okeania sp. SIO2F5
ATGACAGATGAACAGTTTTTTGAATTCTGTCAAATTAATCGAGATTTACGGATAGAAACTAATAAATTTGGAGAGTTATTAATTATGTCTCCTACTGGTTCAGAAACAGGAAATCGTAACCTTGGTATAGCAGCAAAATTATATTTTTGGGCAGAAAAAGAAGGTACGGGTATTGCTTTTGATTCCAGTACAGGATTTACTCTTTCTACAGGGGCAAAAAAATCTCCAGATGTTTCCTGGATAAAATTAGAAAGATGGCAGAGTTTATCTCAAGAACAAAAAGAAAAGTTTGCTCCTATTTGCCCAGATTTTGTGGTGGAGTTAATGTCACCTTCAGATAATCTGAAAACTCTCCAAGCAAAAATGGCAGAATATATGGAAGAACCAGGGGTAAAACTGGGTTGGTTAATTGATAGGAAAGAGAGAAAAGTTTATATCTATCGCCCAGGAATGCCTACCGAATGTTTAGAAAATCCTCATAGTGTAAGTGGGGAACCAGTATTACCGGGATTTGTTTTAAATATGCAGAAAGTTTGGTAAATAGGAGGGAAAATTATGCTCGAAGAAACAATGATTTTACAAATGCCTCCAAATTTACAGATGACAGATGAACAGTTTTTTGAATTCTGTCAAATTAATCGAGATTTACGGATAGAAACTAATAAATTTGGAGAGTTATTAATTATGTCTCCTACTGGTTCAGAAACAGGAAATCGTAACCTTGGTATAGCAGCAAAATTATATTTTTGGGCAGAAAAAGAAGGTACGGGTATTGCTTTTGATTCCAGTACAGGATTTACTCTTTCTACAGGGGCAAAAAAATCTCCAGATGTTTCCTGGATAAAATTAGAAAGATGGCAGAGTTTATCTCAAGAACAAAAAGAAAAGTTTGCTCCTATTTGCCCAGATTTTGTGGTGGAGTTAATGTCACCTTCAGATAATCTGAAAACTCTCCAAGCAAAAATGGCAGAATATATGGAAGAACCGGGAGTAAAATTAGGTTGGTTAATTGATAGAAAAGAGAGAAAAGTTTATATCTATCGCCCAGGAATGCTTACAGAATGTTTAGAAAATCCTGATACTGTAAGTGGGGACTCAGTATTGCCTGGATTTGTTTTAAAGATGAGCAAAGTTTGGTAAAATAATATTTTGTAAATAAAATATTGGTCAAAAAATGGATATTAAACAAGGTTTTATCGGTACAGTTGGCAATACTCCATTAATTAGATTAAATAGCTTCAGTGAAGAAACTGGATGTGAAATTTTAGGCAAAGCAGAATTTCTTAATCCAGGGGGTTCGGTGAAGGACCGAGCTGCTCTTTATATTATTAAAGATGCAGAAGAAAAAGGTTTACTGAAACCTGGGGGAACAGTTGTGGAAGGAACTGCTGGTAATACAGGAATTGGTTTAGCACATATTTGTAATGCTAAAGGTTATAAGTGTTTAA
This sequence comes from Okeania sp. SIO2F5, assembly GCF_010692685.1. Lineage (NCBI taxonomy): Bacteria > Bacillati > Cyanobacteriota > Cyanophyceae > Oscillatoriales > Microcoleaceae > Okeania > Okeania sp. SIO2F5. Next base: position 3,270 of record NZ_JAAHGU010000075.1, read on the forward strand.
TTATTATTCCCGAAACTCAATCTATTGAAAAAATGGATGCTTTGAGAACTTTAGGTGCGGAAGTTAGACCTGTTCCAGCAGTTCCCTATAAAGACCCAAATAACTATGTAAAAATGTCAGGTAGATTAGCATCGGAAATGGAAAATGCTATCTGGGCAAATCAGTTTGATAATTTGGCAAATAGAATTGCTCATTATGAAACAACCGGACCGGAAATTTGGGAACAAACTGATGGAAAAGTAGATGGTTGGGTAGCTGCTACTGGTACGGGTGGAACTTTTGCTGGTGTGTCATTATTTTTAAAAGAAAAAAATCCGCAAATTAAAACTGTTTTAGCAGACCCTATGGGAAGCGGTCTTTATAGTTATGTGAAAACTGGGGAAATTTCTAGCGAGGGTAATTCTATTACTGAGGGTATTGGTAATAGTCGGGTAACGAAAAATATGGAAAATGTGCCGATAGATGATGCGATTCGAGTTGATGATCAAGAAGCGGTAAAAGTGGTTTATCAACTGTTAAGAAAAGACGGTTTATTTATGGGTGGTTCTGTCGGAATTAATGTTGGTGCAGCAATAGCTTTAGCAAAAGAAATGGGTCCTGGTCATACTATTGTGACTGTATTATGTGATAGTGGCGCTCGTTATCAATCAAAATTATTTAATAGTGAATGGTTAGCTGCTAAAAATTTATTGCCGGATGAAGTATAACCGGGAGAAATTATGGTGGAAAATAGTCAAGTTGATAGACGTTTATTAGTCTGTCAAAATCGTACTTGTCGGAAACAAGGTTCGGCAAAAGTATTAGCTGCTTTTGAGTCGTCTGAAGTTCCTAATATTCAAGTAGAAAAAAGTGGATGTTTAGGGCAATGTGGCAATGGTCCGATGGTTTTAGTTTTGCCGGAGGAAGTTTGGTATAGTCATGTTCATATTGATGAGGTTTCGGCAGTGGTGGAAAGACATTTACTAGGTGGAGTATCTGTGAAAAAAATGCTTTATTCTAAGTTTCATTGTCTGAGAATAAGGACTCAGGAGTCAGGAGTCAGGAGATAGAATTTAGGAGAAAATCATAGCTGCCGTGATTGAGTAATCAATCAAGCAAGTATTTATGCGTAAATTTTTTACTCGGAATTTGATCAACGAAAAAAGTAATTAGACTTCTTGCAGAAGTCAGGGAATAGGGAATAGGGAATAGAGAAATGAAATTGTTTATTTCATAGTCTTGAATTGATTTAATTAACACTTGCTGATTAAGTCTAAAAGTCTTTAAATATAAAGTTTTTAGCCTTTTTAAGTATCAAAAAGTGCGAGGTTTTAGGTGGTAATGGTTCAAAAATTTAGGATTTTGGTCAAGAGTTGGACAGAAAAATCAAGGAACGATTCTTCCTACTATCTCCTCTATAATTCCCATTTATCCTGACTCCTGACTCCTGACTCCTGACTTCCCCTCCACCGGAGGGGAGAAAGGGAATGAGCGAGGAGGTAGGAGCGGGCGTTTTGTCCCAAGATTGTTCTGCCCAACTTTTGCCTAAAATGCGCTCCTTTTTGAGCATGAAGAGCTGAAAACCAGGCACTTTTTTTGACCTAAAAAAACCACTTGTCTTTATCTGTCAATGCTTTTAGATTTAATCAGCAAGCTCTAATTAAACGGACATGGTATTAAAAGCAATACTAAAAATATTAACTGTTAACTGATGAGTGATAATTACCTCTTGTCTTCCAGAAAAAGATTGACTAAAAGGCAAATTTAGGAATTTTTTCTACTGAAAAATAAAGAAGTTTAAGCAAAAATTATTCATTATCAATTATTCGGTAATTTATTTTATGGAACAATCAAAATCCAATCAAAGACAGTGGTTTTCAGAGTATACAACTAATTCCCAAGAGGTAGAAAAAACAGGTCAATATCAACCGTTAATAGAATAGTATGACCAAAACCATGAAATTTTTGAGGGTGGTACTTATGCTGCCAAAAAATGCTGCCAACTTTTACATCAATATATTGGTAACTCTTCTAACTTAGCTATTCTAGATTTAGGGTGTGGTACTGGAGACCAAGGTCGTATTTTGAGAGAAATGGGGGTAAAAGGTTTCTTTTATGGAATAGATATGTCACCAGGAATGTTAGAATCTGTTAAAAGTAAGGGATTATATAAAGAACTTAAACAGTCTATTCTTCCATAAATTCCCTATCCTGATAATACCTTTGATATTGTAATTAGCGCAGGAACTTTATGTTCTCCTGGAAATGCGCCATCGGAGAGTTTGCCGGAAATAATTCGGGTGACAAAATCAGCAGGATTACTTTGTTTTTCCTACCGCCAACATTGGTTTGAAAATCAGGAGAGTGGATGGAAAAAAATCCATGAAGAAATGTTAGAAGCAGGGTTAATGAAACAACTGTGTTGTGAGGTTGATAATTATATTCCTACTCAAAATATTAGTGGGTTATATTTTGTCTGTCATAAGTGTTGAAAATATTAATTTTGGGGAGGCGATCGCTTCCCCGAAAAAAGTTATAGTTAAACAGCATAATTTAATGAAAGATAAGTCAATAACTAAACAATCTCAAGAATTTAATGAACAACGTATCCTATCTCATGGAAATGAAAATGAAAGTATTGAAGAAACCATAGAAAGGGTTAAACAAAGAATTATTGAAACTGGAGATAAACCCCATGTTACTGTTGCCAGAAAATTAGAACTTCTTAATGAATTAGTAGGTTTTCCTTTAGGGCAATTTTTATTACAAAATGGAGGTCTGAATGGCTATTGGACAGATTATGTAGTGGAACACCAATTTCAAGGAAGAATTACTGGTATTGATGCTGAAGGTCGTAGTTTAACAGAATTAGAAAAATTTTTGCTAGATAAAAACTCCTTTCCTACACAACAAAGATATGTCAATTTTGGTAAAGCTATTCAGAATTGTGTGCAAGAGGATATAGTTTTTGCTTCCTTGCCTTGTGGAGTAATGAGGGATTTGTTGAAGTTGGATTTTACCGGAGTAGAAAATTTTCGTTTAGTGGGAATTGATATTGACTATGAAAGTTTAGAATTAGCAAAAAAATTAGCTGAAGAATATGATTTATCAGAAAAAGTAGAATTTCATCAGGAAGATGCTTGGAATTTGCCTTTTGAAGATGAATTTACACTATTGACTAGCAATGGTTTAAATGTTTATGAACCTGATGATGAAAAAGTAACGGAGTTATATCGACAGTTTTTCAAAGCATTAATGCCAGGAGGTATATTAGTAACTAGCTTTTTAACCCCATCCCCAAATATTGACCCCAATTCAGAATGGGATATGAGTCAGATTAATTCAGAAGATTTATTACTTTCAAAAATTATATTTTTTGATATATTAAATGTTCAATTTACAGCCTTTAGGAGTTCATATACCACAAAATTACAGTTAGGAACAGTTGGTTTTGATGATGTAGAGTTTATTTGGGATAATGCTAGAATATTTCCCATAGTAACAGCAAAGAAACCTAAATAAGGTATGGATAAGCTTTTAACTTGACAAATATTTAGTAATTAATAAAATCAACATTGTAATTGAATCAAAATAAGCTAATGACTCAACAATCTCAAGAATTTAATCAACAACGTACTCTTTCTCATGGAAAGAAAAATGAAACTATTGAAGAAACTATAGAAAAGGTTAAACAAAGAATTATTGAAACTGGAGATAAACCCCATGTTACTGTTGCCAGACAATTAGAACTTCTTAATGAATTAGTAGGTTTTCCTTTAGGGCAATTTTTATTACAAAATGGAGGTCTGAATGGCTATTGGACAGATTATATTCTGGAACATCAGTTTCAAGGAAGGGTGACAGGTATTGATACAGAAGGTCGTAGTTTAACAAAATTTGAAAAGTATTTCTTGGATAAAACTCCTACTTTCCTTGCTACACAAGAAAGATATATCTATTTTGGTAAAATCATTCAGAATTATGTGCAAGATGATGTAGTTCTTGCTTCTTTACCTTGTGGAGTAATGAGGGATTTGTTGAAGTTGGATTTTACAGGAGTAGAAAATTTTCGTTTAGTGGGAATTGATATTGATTATGAAAGTTTAGAATTAGCAAAAAAATTAGCTGAAGAATATGATTTATCAGAAAAAGTAGAATTTCATCAGGAAGATGCTTGGAATTTGCCTTTTGAAGATGAATTTACACTATTGACTAGCAATGGTTTAAATGTTTATGAACCTGATGATGAAAAAGTAACGGAGTTATATCGACAGTTTTTCAAAGCATTAATACCAGGGGGTATATTGGTAACTAGCTTTGTGACTATACCCCCAAATATCGATCCCAATTCAGAATGGAATATGAGTCAATTAAATCAAGACGATCTGTTACTTTTAAAAATCGTATTTGGCGATATTATATTGAGTCAGAAAGTTACAGGATTTAGGAGTTCATTAACAACAAAACTACAACTACAAACTGTTGGTTTTGATGAAATAGAATTGATTAGGGATAATGCCAATATATGTCCCACGGTAGTAGCGAGGAAACCTAAAAAATAATGTGGATATTTTTTTTATTTGAGGTAGAATAAATGATTTCAGGACTTACGCATGAGGTACGAAAAACTAGAATGTGAAATTGCTTTCCGTTCCGGACTGCTGCGCAAACCCTGTGGGTCGCTTCGGACGAAAATACCTTGTACTGCGTAAGTCCTATGATTTGTAAAAAATCAAGAATTATAGATAAAAAATGAAAAGTATTACCCCTTCTCCCTAATTTCAATGAAATTCATACAAAACTACCATCAAACTACTACAGTAATTGAGAAAATCAACTAAATTAACGACTGTTATTATAGAAAAATAGAAGTAAAAAAGCCGTTGCTGAATAAATGTATGATTTCACAGTCCTCATGAGTCAGGAGTTAGTAGATAGAAAGGAGTTTTTCGGTGACTAAATAGAAAGAAATAGGTATAATTTGCACTACTGTTTTGGCTGAAAATTTATCCAAAGTTGAATTTCATACCTCAAATCAGTAACGCCGTAAAAAAATAGTAAAAATATCAACCCAAGAATATAAAATTACATTCTGTTTGTAAAGTAGTAATTGGATGTCTCTAAATTATTGTCCTAATTTAACCGATCTGCCTAATGACAGAATTACATGAGAAGCAACAACAGGTATAATTTAAAAAGACAAACAACAAAATAATTAAAATATCAATCAAAGGATATCAAATTATGGCATACGATTACGATCTATTTGTGATAGGTGCAGGATCGGGTGGGTTAGCATCTTCAAAAAGGGCAGCATCTTATGGGGCAAAAGTAGCGATCGCTGAAAATGATTTAGTAGGAGGTACTTGCGTCATTAGAGGATGTGTCCCAAAAAAACTGATGGTTTATGGTTCTAGATTTTCCCACTTGTATCAAGATGCAGTAGGTTATGGTTGGAGTCAAGTAGCACCTAGTTTTGATTGGCATAAATTAATAGATGCTGTAAATACAGAAGTTCTACGTTTGAATAAACTACACATCAGTTTCCTGGAAAAAGCAGGAGTGGAACTAATAGAAGGATATGCCAAATTTATCGACCCCCATACCGTAGAAGTAGGCGATCGTAAAATCACAGCAGATAAAATCTTAATCGCTGTCGGTGGGAAAGCAGAAAAAATCAACATTCCTGGAATTGAACATACTGTTACTTCCCGCGAAATGTTCCACCTCAAAGAACAACCAAAAAGAATGGCAGTTTGGGGAGGCGGTTATATCGGTGTAGAATTTGCCGGAATTTTAAATGGTGTCGGTACTGAAGTTACTCAAATTATTCGTCGGGATTTAATTTTACGAGGTTTTGACCAAGACATCCGCAGCAATATTCAAGAAGGAATGACAAAACATGGAGTAGACTTCCGCATCAATACAAATGTAGAAAAAATTGAGAAAGTCGAAGAAGGGTTAAAAGTTCACCTAACAGGAGAAAATGCCGAACCTTTAATTGTCGATACATTCCTCTGTGCAACTGGTCGCAAACCAAACTTAGAAGGTTTGAACCTAGAAAACGCTGGAGTAGAAACAGTTAGTGGTGCAATTGCCGTTAGTGGAAACTGTCGTACCACTCAACCAAATATTTATGCAGTGGGAGACTGTATAGATAAAGCAAATTTAACTCCTGTTGCTATTGCTCAAGGTCGTGCTTTTGCTGATACAGAATTTGGTAATATCCCTAGAGCAATTTCTCTAGAAAATATTCCCACAGCAGTCTTCTCAGAACCAGAAGGATCTACCGTAGGTCTAACAGAAGCAGAAGCTAAAGAAAAATTTGGTGACTCTATCAAATGTTACCGCGCTAAGTTTCGCCCAATGTTTCACAGTTTCACAGGTGCAGATGAAAAAGTAATGGTGAAATTGGTAGTCGAGGGTAATACTGACCGTGTTTTAGGAGTACACATGGTCGGTAAAGATGCGGGTGAAATTATCCAAGGAATGGCGATCGCTGTTAATATGGGTGCAACCAAAGCAGACTTTGACCGCACTATTGGTATTCACCCCTCCACTTCAGAAGAGTTAGTAACTTTACGTTGAAGAAGGTGGTAGGTTACAGCACTTTTGCCGATCTCTGACCTCACGTCACAAGCAAAACCCTGTAGGGGCGAATGGCCATTCGCTCCTACTACTGTCTACTCCTGAAGACTGACTCCTAACAATGAGTTTAGTGGTCTACTCAACTGAAAAGCGCTGTAAAAGAAGTAAGAAGAAAAAAGTAAAACCGAAGTTGGAAGAAACAATTTAGGTAGAAAAAGTGGCGTTAGTGAAGCGCGTGTATGATATTAATCTTAATTATTTAGGAGTCAACCCACCCCTAACCCCTCCCAGGAGGGGGAGGACCGAGTCAGGAGAGAAGAAAGAAGAAGAAAGAGTAGTAGAAGGAGAAAGTTTTTTGTTCGCGCTCTTATCCGGACATGATATCATATCTCAAATCACCAACGCCAAAAAAGTTAGTCAACCTTCTTTACCGGTTAAACAGTTATAGATTGGTTAAGTAAGGAGTAGTCAGGAGTCAGGAGGAGAGAGAATCACAAAGATGAGCGTAGTTATGACGATTGAATAATTTTTGATAGTCCTGCATGGTAATGGTAGGATACATATTTTTTAATTTCTCCCACACTCCTCATCTCCTCATTTCCCAAACTCCCCATCTCCCCATCCCCCCAAACTCCCGGTGCTTCCTTTACCATTACTATGCACCACCACCGAATTTTTTTATTTCCAATTAAACGGATTTGATATAATTTGAAAAAAAAGGATTTGATATTAATTCATACCTAACCAAATATTGAGAGGTAAAATTTTATGTCCCCAGCTTTGATTTCTGCTGTATTAGGATTATTAGTTACACCCTTAACTATTAGTTCTGTTATTGCAACTCCTAACTATAATAATGATGCTCAAATAATTAGTCAAACAACAAAAGTACAGGAGTCACAATCAACAGAAGAAGGTGTATTTCAACAACTAAATCTTACACAAGAACAAACTGATAAAATTGTGGCAATTCGTCAGCAACATCAACAGCAAATTATTCAAAGTTTAGAAAATTTGCGGGATGCCCAGGAAGAATTAAATCAAATGATAATTGCTACTAATACTGATAATCAACTACGGCAAAAACATGGCGAAGTTTTACAGTTGAGAAAAGATTTAGCAGAATTACAATTTAATACTATTCTCAAAATTAGAGAAGTGCTAACTCCCGAACAATTACAACAGTGGTCAAAGTTAATGCAGCAACGCCGGGAATCTCTCAAAAATCGCTAGTTAAATTAACTTTAAAGACTAGAAGTAGTGGTGGTTGGTATGAGTATTTTATAGTAAGTAAATTCTGGAAGAATTTATAGCCAGCCTGATTGATAAAATAATATGATATAAATATATAAAACTGATTCGATCGTCGCCAAAATTATCGAATAAAAAAAACAGTCATTACTAGTCATTACTAATAAACTTTACAAAATAATTATTACAAGTTTTGAAAAAAATACTTTAGCAAGATAAATTTAAAAGCGTTTCTGTACGGAAATGCTGTTTGCGGAGCATTCCGGTACGGAAAATGCTGATAGCTAGTTAATACCATTTGGACAAATATTAGCTACTAATTACCCTGCCCTATTCTTGACTTTAAACAAAAGAAATGCTGAATAATTACACTTATATTTATTTACATGGATTTGCCTCTAGTCCCAAATCTAATAAATCTATATATTTGCGCGATCGCTTCGCAGAAATCAACCTCAATCTTAATATTCTAGACTTAAATCAAAATGATTTTTACAACCTAACTTTGACAAGACAAATTCATCAAGTAGAGTCAGAAATTACCAAAAAATCCACACCAATAATATTAATTGGCTCTAGCTTTGGTGGTTTAACATCTACTTTTTTAGCAGAACGAAATTCAAATATTAAAGCAATAATTTTACTTGCACCAGCCTTTAAATTTTTATCCCATTGGCAACAAAATTTAGGAGAAGAAAATTTACAAAAATGGCAAGAAAGGGGAGATTATTGGATATACCATTATGGAGAAAAAAAATATTCACTATTGAGCTATGATTTTATAGTTGATTTGATCGAGTATGAAGAGAAAAAATTAAAACGTACTTTACCAACTTTAATTTTTCATGGTTTAAATGACAACGTGATTCCCATTCAAGCTAGTCGAGAATTTGTTGCCAAACGCTCCTGGGTAGAATTAATAGAACTTGATACTGACCATACTTTGGGGAATGTTATGGCAAAAGTTTGGCAGGAAATTAATCAGTTTTTAAAGCAAGACTTTAGTTAGATAAATAATTAAGATAAGGTTATAAATATTGTCGGAGTAAAACAATATTAATTATGATGATAATATGTCATAAAAAAAAGGCGTAAGCAATGAATGAAGTTAAAACTATACAAACTTTAGCAGTTGATATTGGTGGCAGCGGGATTAAAGTAATAGTCTTAGATGAAACAGGAGAACCTATCACAAAACGTAGTCGTGTCGAAACACCAGACCCAGCAAAACCAGACCCAATGTTAAAAGAGATTGTCTCTTTAGCAGTAGAACAAGGAGAATTTGACAGAATATCCGTAGGTTTCCCTGGTGTAGTTATGGATGGTGTGATTAAAACAGCAGCAAATTTAGATTCTGACTGGATAGGGTTGAATTTAGCAGCAATGCTTTCAGAACGCTTGGGGAAACCCGTGCGAGTTGCTAATGATGCTGATATTCAAGGACTAGGAACAATTGAAGGCAAAGGAGTAGAGTTGGTAGTTACTTTAGGAACTGGTTTCGGTTCAGCATTGTTTCTAGGAGGAAAACTAGTGCCAAACTTGGAAATGGGTCATCATCCATTTCGCAAAAAAGACACTTATGAGGAACAGTTAGGAAGAGCAGCATTAGATGATATTGGTAAAAAGAAGTGGAATAAGCGCTTAGAAAAAGCGATCGCTACTCTACAACATTTATTTAATTGCGATTGTATTTATCTTGGTGGTGGCAATACAAAAAAAATTGAATTTGAATTACCAACAAATGTAAAAATAGTGCCTAATGTAAATGGTTTATTAGGAGGAATTGCTTTATGGAAAGAATAATTCAATAGTCATAATTTTAGTATTTCTCTATTTAGTTAGGATTGACTAATTTTAAAAGCTTTTGCTTAACTTGAATATTAAAAACATCCCATTTTTTTTGAGCATATTCACTGTTAAAATTAAAACCAGAAAGAAATTCTATAGGAATTTCAAAACCTCCTGCTTGGCAACGCCCTCCACCGAAAAAATGTCCTTGGGTATCCATTCCAAAAGCTTCTTTAATAAACTCATCTGGATCTAGAGTAATTTTATTAGTTCGCAAAGATCCAGTGACTACTTCTAGTTCTTTTTCCTCATCTTGAACAATACCATAAACAACAGCAGTATGAACATTTTCTTCTGTGATTAAAAAGTCAGCAGCTTGAGGAATAGCATCTCGATCTAAACCACGAAGATAACCAACACCAGAAATAGAAACATTGTTATATATATATAGAGCGATGAGACAAAGCTCTTTCAATAATATCAATCACCCGTTGAGACCTAGAAGATTGTAGCACCGCATTTAATAACGTTGCATCATAAAAACGACTTAAATAAGCCGTCGCCAGAAAATCTTCATCTGTTGTTTGTAATAACTGATTTGTATCAGACCTGATGCCATGCATCAAAGCTGTAGCACATTTTATATGTTCGATAGTATTATTATCAAATTCTAGTAATCCTGCTTGAATATATTGGGTTAAGATAGTAGCTGTAGCTTTGATTGAAGGCCGAATATCTACAAACTCTGCCTTTAAGTTTTCTTGTAGACTATGGTGGTCAATAACAGCCACTACAGGAATAGTTTTTACCACCAGTGAAGTGAGCTGACTGGTAGTACCTTGGTTATCAATAAAAACACATCCTTGATAAACAGATAAATCCTTTTTTTTAGAAGTTTCTACTGTCTACTTTTGGACTGGCAAACCAGTCAATTTAACAAGTGTAATATTTTCTTGATGACTCATATCATGTCCGGTAGCATCGGTATTGTATAGCAAAGGTAGGGAACAGGGAACAGGGAACAGGGAACAGGGAACAGGGAACAGGCAGGAATACTTAAGGGCAATAAAAAAACTTAAATTCCCTGTAGATATTCACCCTTGAGTTTACACAAACGCGCCCCAGCGGATATGATATCAGAGTACCAGTATAAACAAGATCACACTGAATATTATATTGTTCGGCAATTAACTTATAAGCCAAAGCTCCTGAAAGTGCATCTAGGTCTGGAAAATCTTGGAGAATAATTAATTGACGAGTATGAGAATGCTTCTCTAAAGTTTCGATTAAAGCATCTATTTTTAAATTAGTAGGAATTGGGATAATTTTAGATAAAGTTTGAATAACATATTTTTTTAGTCAATTCCTGATTTTTAACTTGAGAATGATTGAGCATAATTATTTTTTTAGACAATTAATAACCTGTCATAAATTCAGTTGATTTCCATTGATTTTGTGGTTGAAAGAGGATATTAATTTTGTACAATGATTCTAATTTTGGGACAATTATCAGAAATACTTTTTGGATTAACCGTTTGATTTCAAACTATCCTCTTTCATTGATCCTATTGTTTGTAGAATTTATCACCTCAAGTAAATGTTTAGCTATCTCAACTAGAATGCAGGTCTTGGAGAGATGTGTCAAGTTCCATTCTTTGTTTAGCTTGATGTAAAAAGTAACCACTCATCATCGCAGAAGCCAACATTTGACCAAGATTTTCTCTGCTAGTAGTTATAGTCATGGCAAAATGCTCTGGTGGTAAATGTCCCAACATTCCTCTTAAATTTTGTTCCATAATTTGAGCAACTTCTGGTTCTGGTTTAGAAAGTTGAGCTACAGTTTCTGGATTCAAAGATTGAACATATTGCCATAATACGTTATCACTACTGGATTGATTGGCAGAATATTCAGAGGGATGACTTGGAAGATTATTCATAGTACTTATCTAGAATTAATAGAGTTTAGTATTTAGTTACATATTAGCAACTTTTTCCAACTCCAGTATTAAGAGTGACCGAACTTTTCGATCCGGTTTTTTCTACTCTAGCCAAACCGTATTTCACGTTTGACAGTTTGTGGATGGATTTTGTTAAAGAAGCACCTCAGCGGTCAGCACCTCAGCTATCAGCAGATTTTTTTTGAGACACCCTAGGAGAGCGGAGCATTCCGGAACGAAAAGGAGATTTCAACTCCGACTCAACCATCCAGCTTATAAGAACCGGGGATTTTGACCCCTAGCTCTAAAAGCTGAAGCACTGATAGCTAAAAGCTGATAGCTAGTTAAATAGAGGAAATAAATCTTGAATGGCGATCGCTACTCAAATTTCCTAGTTAAATTTATATTCCTTCCTATTGTTGAACTAAGCTTTATAATACTTATCTTACTAAGCTTAATACATGATATACTTATGATTTAGTAATCTAAATAATATTCCTTAAAAGTTATGGGTCGTTCAAAAAATAATTCCTCTAATATGAATGCTAAAGGCGATCGCGTAGTTTACTCAGAGTTTGGTAATAATGCTACCTCCCCAGCAACAGAAAGAGCAGTACCAAACTTACCTCCAAATCAACAAAATTTAAAAGTACAAGCATCTCGCAAAGGTCGCAAAGGAAAAACAGTTACCATTATTAGTGGGTTTCAGTCGAACCAGGAAGTTTTGACAACTTTACTGAAACAGCTTAAAAATCAATGTGGTGCGGGTGGCACTGTGAAAGATAATGAAATTGAAATTCAGGGGGAACATAAACAAAAGTTACTGGAGATTTTAACTAAATTGGGCTACAAAGCTAAAATTAGCGGTGGTTAAAGAAGCTCCTCAGGAATCAGCAGATTCTTTTTGAGACACCCTAGGAGAGCGGAGCATTCCGGAACGGAAAAGAGATTTCACGGCCGTTCATAAGACGGGGTTTTTTACCGAATAATTAGGGCTTGCTGATTAAATCTAAAAGCATTGACATATTATAAAGACAAGTGCCTTTTTGAGGTCGAAAAAAGTGCCTGGTTTTCAGCTCTTCATGCTCATGCATGGAGCGTATTTTAGGCAAAAGTTGGGCAGAGAAATCATTTTTATAATTCTTACTCCTACCTACTCTAAATTCCCCGTTCCTCCTGCCTCCTGTCTCCTGTCTCCTGTCTCCTGTCTCCTACCCTCACTCATAAGACTTTTTCAGCAAACCCTAATTAAGGTTTAAAGCCTCTCCTTTAAAGGAGAAACAAGCGGTCGTTAGCGCAGCTTCCCATAGGGTGGGATGGCGTACTTCGGAGCGGCTCTGTCAAGAGCGGGTCTCCTCGCCATATCCAATCGACCAAGAGAAGAAAAAATTTTCATTATTAGTCAATCCTATCCGTTTTCAAGGAGAGGTAATAATTAATAATTAATTATTAATTATTAATTGTTGAATTCTAGCTCTAAAAGCTGAAGTGCTGATAGCTAAAAGCTGATAGCTAGTTAAATATTAGCAAAAAATGGGTTGGTTAGGAAATAGATTGATATAGCGTTTCTCAGCCTAATGAGTTACACCTATGTTTATTTGTCTTCTGTTGCCTGTTACCTGTTATAAATTTGCCAATAATATTTATATAGCTAATATTAAGAACGATAATTGTTGCGGAATTTTGATTTTAGCTTTGTAGTTTTAAATAAGAAGTAATTAAACTTATATTAGTGGAGATATATAAATGTTTAGAACAGTTGCTTTAGTATTACTAGGAACTTCTGTTGGTTTTGGATTTTCTCTGGTAGGTGATGGTAATGGGTTTGCTATTAAAGTACCTCAAATAGAAGCAGGAAAATTAGAATGTCGTTGGTTACCTGAAGATACCTCTAATAACTCTTCTATTAACGGAGAATTCTTGGAGCCTAGATATTAGATTTGCTCTCAAGTCCTATTTTAATTACACATAATATCAAATCCGTTTAATTGGACATAAAAAAATTATTCAATGGTCATAACTACGCTTATCTTTGTAATTCTTTCTCCTCCTGACTCCTGACTCCTGAGGACTGACTACTCCTAACTTAAGCATTCTATGGCTGTTTAACCGGATTTGATATAATTTCTCAATGTAGTGAGAAAAGCTATATTTTATCTTTCTTTTTGAATTCTAATAAGTAGCTCTACTTAATTAAATATAAAACGGTCTAATATGTAGTTGTTTCGATTTCTTCTATGATTCATTTCCTCAATAATTACCATTACCCAGATTTGATATAATCAACCTGTCCCGATAATAGCGCGATAGAACTCTGTTCCGCTTACGCGACCAAAAACCTTATTCCTTTAAACCTTTCTTTCCCTTCTGCCTTCCTTCCTCCAAAGTGTAAGTATTCAACCGGACATTACATAACTACTGACTCGTAAATTTATCTAGAAGTATATCAATACTCTCTAATACCTGCTGAAACTGTTGGGCTAAAATTAAAGCTTTGGTAGATAAAACTTCCATATCGGCAGTTTCACTTCGTAGATCCTGATGTAGAGAGGCAGCAGACTTGTAGAGGGTATTTGCTCCAATATTACCTGCTGATCCTTTGAGGGAGTGAACCAAATATAACGCCTGCTTCAAATCTCCGCAGTTTAGTGCTGCTAGGATTTCAGTGTCATACTTTTTTTGAGAAGCTTGAAAGAGTCTCAGAATGTCGAGATAATCACTCCACTTACCACCCGTAAACTCTAAACCCAAATTGACATTCAGACCAGGCACAGATAATTTAGCAGTCTCTGGAATATCAGTCTTTTCTAGGAGAAGACTAGGGATATTGTTCGTGGGTACAGAGGAACTGTTAGTTGGAATAATCCACTTCAGGAGAGTCTCATATAGCTCTTGAGGGTTAACAGGTTTGGATAGATGATAATTCATCCCTGCTGCCGAACTTTTAGTTTTATCTATATCCATAGCATTAGCTGTCATAGCAATAATCGGCACTGTGGCAAACCATTCTGTTCCACTGTTGTCCTCCTTTGCCAGAGAACGGATACGGCGAGTGGCCTCTAGTCCATCCATTTCCGGCATCCGAATATCCATCAAGATTAGGTCGTAAATCTGCTCCATAACTTTAGCGATCGCTTCTTTTCCATTGGTTGCGCAATCTACTTTCAACCCTACTTTTTGCAGCAATTCTTGGGCGATTTGTTGGTTCACTGCATTGTCTTCTACCAGTAGAATATCAGCCCCCTGAATTGCTTCAAATTCTACCAAGTAGGACAATTGACTTTCTCTAGAATCAGTGAATACCGGATAATCAGAATCATCATCAGGCTCCCAGAGGTAGCCCAGTTCTAGTTCAAAGTAGAATATACTGCCTTTACCGAGTTCGCTCTCAACACCAATGGTTCCGCTCATGATGTTGACAAGACCTTTGCAAATTGCCAATCCGAGTCCTGTACCACCGTACTTACGACTGGTAAAAGCATCCACCTGGCTAAATGGCTGAAATAATTTTTCCATCTGAGAAGGACTAATACCAATTCCTGTATCTTGCACCTGAAATTTCAGGCAAACAGTTTCCTGACTATAAGTGAGTAGTTCAACTCCAATAGTAACACTACCTGTTTCGGTGAACTTGACAGCATTGCTCGCTAGATTCATCAACACTTGAGTTAAGCGCAGTGAGTCTCCAATCAAGTACTGGGGAATCTCATCCCCAACCTGGAATAATAGTTCTAACCCTTTTTCAGCAGCTTTGAGAGCAAGAATATTTTTGATGTGACTGAGAATTTCATCTAATTCAAATGGGATAGATTCCAGTTCCAGTTTTCCGACTTCGATTTTGGAAAAGTCCAGGATATCGTTGATGATTTCCAATAACGATCGGGCGGAACTCTGGATTTTGGTGAGATAGTCTTGCTGGTAGTGAGTAAGATCGGTTTGTAAAGACAAGTGAGTGAGTCCCAGAATACCATTCATCGGAGTACGAATTTCGTGACTCATCAGGGCTAAAAATTCGCTCTTGGCATGATTAGCATATTCGGCAGTTTCTTTTGCTTCTCGCAACTGCTGTTCAGCTAATTTGTGATCTGTGATATCCTGTACCGTACCTATGAGATGCGTTACTTTGCCGCAGATATCCCGCATAGGTCTGCCACGAGTCGAGGTATAAACCAAAGAGCCATCTGGTTGATAGATACGATATTCGATTTTGTAGGGTTGAGCAGTTGCTATGGTAGTCTGAACTGCACGGTCTATACTCTCGCGGTCTTCAGGATGAACAAGCTCTAGGAAATTTTCATAAGTTAGAGTTTTCACTTCTGGGGACTGTCCAAAAATACGGAAAGTTTCGTCAGACCAAGCAACTATACCCGTTGTTATATTGAATTCCCAACTCCCCAGTTTACCTATTTTTTGTGCTGCTTTTAAATGAGTTTCACTTTTGCGTAGGGTTTCTTCAACTTGTTTACGACAGCTAATATCAGTAATTGTGCCAATATAACCGATTTTATGCCCCTCTGTATCCCATTCTACCACTGCTTGTGCATACACCCACTTCACAGTGCCGTCAGGATGTTGCAAGCGATATTCCATTTGGCCAGAATGCTTGCCTTGGATAAATTGCTTCCAGGCGGTATTAACCATAACTTGATCGTCAGGGTGTAGACCCTGTTGCCATCCAGATCCAGTTGCTGCCTCTACAGAGATTCCAGCAATCTGACTCCAGCGATCGTTAACATAGGTAAAGTTCCCTATCATATCAGTACGAAAAATTCCCACTGGAACAGTCGCAGCTAATGTTGAGTAACGATTTTCGCTCTTGATCAAGGCAGATTCTGCTCGTTGTCGTTCTTCCAGTTCAACCTTTATTTGTTCATAGGATTTTCCCTGTTGGATAGCAATGGCAATGTGAACAGATAATCGTTGCAGTAAGTCGATCCCATCTTTTTCCCAGATATAGGCACGATCGTGGCTGGCAAGAATCAGACCCCACAGTTCTTTTTCTACTATAATTGGTACAACCAGGGTAGCACGAAGACTGAAACTTACAAGGATTTCTTGACTATCTGGACTTATATCTGATTCGTATACGTCATTTACTACCTGAATCTGACCATAGCGATACTGCTCCATCCATTCAGGTGTCACCCATATCTGGGCAAATTCTGCATCCAATAGCGATCGCTCACCTTCAGCAATTGACTTAGCAACCACAGTATCAGAAGACTGAGGATAGAATTGGTAAACCATTGCCTGATGGCAGTGCAACAGCGAGGGAATCTCTCGTACTGCTGTATCAAGAATTTTCTGCAAATCCAGCGACGACCGTATCTGGTCTGCTACAGTCATCATTAATTTTTCGCGTTCTGCCTTAGCTTTGAGAGCATTAGTTCTCGCTTCCACCAAGCTTTCTAGTTCAACATTGCGACTTTCCAGTAGTTTGATTCGCTCTGCTTCTAGGCGCACCACTCGTTGTTCCAAAACTTCCATCAACTTGCTAACTTCCTGGGGATTGATAGCTTGCAAGAAACTGCTCTGTGTCACAATGCCTATAAGATCTCCTTGTTCTCCTTTCACCACTAACTGACGGATGTTGTGCTCTTCCATAATCTGTTGCACAGTCCAAAGTGACGCTTCTGGTTTAACTGTCAGCAGCGGTTTACTCATCACTGCCTCTGCTATGGAATTTTCTAGATTTAGACCCAATGCCTGAAATCTAACCAGGTCTCGCTCACTCAGCATCCCCACCGGAATTTGCAGTGATTCTTTACCAGGTTCCACAATCACGATTGAACTAATATGGCGATCGCTCATCAGTTGGGCAATTTTTAACAGGGATGTCTCCGTTGTGGCACAAACTACTTTATGGTTCATGACTTCGCGCACCAGACGTAGTCGTAGTAGGTCAGTTGGTTGGCAAATTTGTCGCAAACTATCGTGGGTAATTAATCCAACCAGATGCTCGTGCTCATCTAGAATTGGCAAGTGACGAATCTCATGCTGCTGAAGCAGGTTAATTACAGAAAACAAATCGGTAAAATCATACTCAGGTAGGGTAATGACAGAAGGTGTCATAATCTGACCCATTACCAAGCGATCGAGGGGTTTTTGCTGGGCACTTAAGCGGACGACATCTCGCTCAGTCATAATACCTACGACCCGACCATCCTCAACTACTAACGCGCAGCTTGACCTTGCTCCTTGATGACAATCTTTTTTTGACCTATCTGCCATTTTGGCATCACTGGTAAGCGATCGCTGGTTATTCATTAAGGTAATGGCATCTCTAACTGTTGTATCTGGATTAACAACTACAGGATTCCTAATGATTGCCGATTTCAGTTCTAGCTGAGTAAGTACCGTGGTGCGAACAGAAACTTGACTAATACAGGCGTATAACGAGGTAGCTGTAATATCTCCTTTGACCAGATAATCTGCTGCTCCTAGCTTCATTGCCCGTACTGCAACCCGCTCATCCCCCAATCCAGTTAGCACAATTACGGGTAATTTATCTTTAGGGTAGTTAGTGGCAATTGCTTCTAAGAACTCCAATCCATCTCCATCCGGTAGATTTACATCAACCAAGGCTATATTTGGTCGCTCCGAGTGCCACATTTCTATTCCTTCTTCTAAGGTTTCCGCTTCTATTATGTGGTAAGTGCGGTCTGGATCTGATTGAAGATAACGAATGTAGGTGAGGCGATCGACCTCAGAATCATCTAGGAGTAAAATAGTTATTGTCGGCAATAAAGCTTCAGGTGTGCTAACATTGATGTCACCATGGGGAATTTTGCTATAGATTGATTTAGGCATCTTTGTGCTTCTTTGAGGAAGTAGTCAGTATGAGTGATAACAATGCGAGTGATGGTAGGGTATTCAACCTATCAGGCCACCATTATTAATGGTTAAGCTTACTACAGCTAGATATACTAATATCATGTTCGGACGGGTCAGTTATAATAAAATTTAAGGACTCCGGGTACCGACAGTACCAAAGAAATACTGAAATTATCAATGCTTTTCTCCAATATTTTCTATGTATTCCTCCTTTCTTCCCTCCTGACTCCTGACTCCTGACTCCTGAGGACTCACAACAGTTATTTATAAGTATTCAACCGAACATGATATAAATATTTAGATTGGCAAGTTAATCAAGTAAACTTCTTGATTCTATCGATCTCCTATATTTTCAAAATAGTTAACAAGTCTTTGTTACTGTATTCATCACCCTAAAATATATTGTAGATTATAGTTTAATAGTGATAATCACGCAATACTAGGGATAAAATAAATAAATAGTTACTGTACTAGCACGGCAAATATTCTAATAGACATCTCCAGAAAAGAGGGAGTAGGGAGTAGGGGGAAAGAATTGATAATTTCTTTGTGATAATTGATTTTATTTTTTATGATCACCAGATGTCTAATATTAATAAGCCGATCTAAATCTAAAATATCTGGCGGTGTTTCTCCTTTTGTTCAATAGAAATAGGGGCTAACAAGAATGTATAGATGCTTGATAAATTCTTAATAAAAAGGTGAAAAAAGAATGCGATAAATATAGCAAAGCTATGCTGCTAAATTAATTATTTTAATATCTATATTTACTAAAACAATATATTTGATATTTCCTGACTATTGAACTACTGACTATTAAAAATACCTTAAGTTTTTGTGGTAAACATTTATCAAAATGGTATTATATTACGTATTTATAAGTAGTAAAGCTAAATTAATTGTATATTATATCGTGTTCGGATAATCACTTATAATAAAGTTTTGGTTTGTAGTTTTGCTCTAGCCCTTACAATACTTAGAAAGCATCTATAAAATAAATCTTAATGGATACTAGAAGGCTACTTATTGTTGGTTTACAGCTTTCACTGCTGAACTATTAGATGAACCTATCCCACTAATAATACTTTTGCTAAAAACTCTAAATATGTTGATATTTAAAAACGAAAAATAAAGCTTTTCAAACACATTTTACTTAAACAAATAAACTTGTTCAAAATAGTGGAATAGCTTTATTTAACTATAAAGGATGCGCTTAACAAAACCTACATATTGTTGATGATTCTTGATAACTTAAATTACTTCTATTCCATCAGTTCCTGGCAGGTTTAAATCTATTAAAATCAGTGTAGGACGAGGAGTTATTTCAGGAGAATATTCTCCTGTCTGGAAAACAAAATCTAATGCGTTATCTCCATCTACACAGTGATATATAGGATACTCAAAACCTTGTTTCCTCAGAAGTCGGATTAATGTAGTGTAATCTTCCTCACTATCTTCAACTATTAGCAAAGATAATTTTTTTTGTTTATTTAGTAATTCACTCATTGATGATTAATTCTCTGATAATTTGAGATAGAATGTTGTTCCTTCTCCATAATTAGACTCCAGTCAAATTTTACCACCATGACGCTCAATGATTTTTTTGACTATTGTTAAACCCACCCCTGTACTGCCACCAAACTTATCTTTCCCATGTAATCGTTTAAAAAGTTTAAAAATTGTCTCTATATGCTTTTATCGAATACCTATACCATTATCTTTGATAGATATAATACAGGCAGATTATTCAGTTTTTTTATAACCAATTTCTACAGTTTTATGAGTTTTTTTATTATATTTAACAGTATTATTAATTAAATTGCTAAATACTTCTTCCATGATAATTATGTCACCATAAATTATCGGTAAATTTGGCGTTGCTGAGTGGTAATGATTTTGAGATTAACTTTGGGCGCAAAACATCAGTTTTTCAATTTTACCTTCAGCTAATAGACATCTCCAAGAATCAAAAATCAATATCTATATCCCAAAGAAATTATCAATTCTTTCCCCTCCACCGGAGGGGGAGGGGCGAGGGGTGGGTTCCCTACAGCAAAGCTGCCTACTCCCTACTCCCTATGCGTGGAGTAGATGTCTAATTATCATTACTTTGAGATTTTTTCCTATTTTTTGAAGTTCTCCTTCTGCATAAATTATTGCTCCCGTTGCCCCTACTATTGTTAATAATTTTTCTCCAAATCAAATATAGTGTATAATTTGGTGATTATTGCTGATTTAACTACTATAATTAGTGCCATTGCCTAAGTAGTGGATATGTCTGCACCCTACCGTTGAAATGCTATATAAGTTATTGATGCTGAATAATTCTAGTTAATTCACTATTTTTTCATTAGACATCTCCAATAATAAAAAATCAAATTAATTCTCGTACATAAATCATTAATTATTTCCGCCTACTCTGTAGGGAGGTTGCATGCAACCTCCCTACTACTCCCTCTTTTCTGGAGATGTCTATTAAGTAAAAGAAGAAAAATTTAATTTTCTAATTCCTCAACTAATTTCGGAACTCCTGCAGTTAATACTTCATTTCCTTCTGCAGTGACTAAAACATCATCCTCAATTCTAACTCCAATTCCACGCCAACGGTCATATACTTCCGGTTGACCTTCAACTGATTTAATATTCGGTCCGATATAAATACCAGGTTCCACAGTTAAAACTTGCCCTGGTTGTAAATTTTGCGGTTCTTCTCCCCACTGATAAACACCCACATCATGTACATCTAAACCTAACCAATGTCCGGTTCTGTGCATATATAAATGCTTATATTTTTCCTTTTCAATTATTTCATCAATATTACCTTTTAATAATTTTAAATCAATCAAACCTTCCACTAATACTCGTACTGCTGTATCATGAAATTGTTTATAAGGATTTCCTGGTTTTACTTCAGAAATTGCTGCTTGTTGCGCTCTTAAAACCAACTCATAAATAACCTTTTGTTCCGGTGTAAACTTTCCACTTATAGGAAAAGTCCGAGTAATATCAGAATTATAATAATTGTAAGCAGCTCCAGCATCAATTAACAACAAATCATTTTCTTGCATTTGCCGATTATTTTCTATGTAATGAAGAATGCAAGAATTAGCACCAGAAGCAACAATGGAAGGATAAGCAGGAGTCGCTCCATGACGAGAAAAAATATACTCCATTTCCGCTTGAATTTGATATTCAAACTGCCCCGCTTTGGCAAACTTCATCGCATGGTTATGAGCATCAACAGCAATATCAGCAGCTTTACGCATTTGTTCTAATTCCGCAGTGCTTTTAAGCAGACGCATCGGATGTAAAACCGTACCCGCATCTTGAATAGCGATCGGACCAGTACCAGTTCTCGGATAGACCCGCATCAAATTTTGCCAATGTCGAAGAATTGTTTCATTGAAGTGGCGATCGCGTCCTAAACGATAATAAATTTTATCGGCACCCTTCAAATATTCAGGTAATTTTTTATTCAGTTCATTAATAGAAAAAGCTGCATCAGCACCATACTTTTCCTTAGCAATTTCCACTCCAGCACGATAACCAGTCCAAGTTTCTTTTGCTTGGTCTTTTGGTTGCACAAACAAAACAAATTTATGCTTTTCATGGTGTGGTGCAATGACAGCTACAGCTTCTGGTTCATTAAAACCTGTTAAATAAAAAAAATCGCTATCTTGACGATAAGCATATTCTACATCATTGTGCATGACAGCCATTGGCGCACTTCTAAATATAGCCGTACCATTGCCAATTTTTGTCATTAGTTGTTTGCGTCTTTGTTTATATTCTGTTGAAATTGCCATATTTTTTAGAAGTAATATTTATGTATTTTGAAAATACCCACAATAAAAGTTTTAGGGAACAGGGAACAGGGAACACCGGATCTGGGAAAAATTTATCAGAAAAAACATTCTTATATCAAGTCTCATTAATTAGCCATAATAAATTAGCCATCTTCACTCATCTTTAGATGACTTCTGCTATGCAGCCCAGAAATTTATTTCTTGGCGGATGACATGACTTGCAAACCTCGCCAAGGATTGAAATCCTTGGCTAATAGTTTAAGTCATCTTAAGATGACTCTTGAGGAGTATGCCATCTTTTTATATTGTGGTTAAGTCAGTGCAACTTGATATTACTTCTAGATAACTAAATCCTTCTTCCTTCTTCCCGCTATATTAAAAGAACCAAAAATTAAGTACAAAAACTACTTAACTTTCAGTTCTTTTTTAAGACACTATATTTCACGCTTCAACTATTAGTAAATTAGGTAATGTATCATCATAAACCTACTAAATTAACTGAAGTGTAAAACCTCAATTACGCTGATAGCTGATAGCTGAAGTGCTTCTTGAAATTACATGATTGGAACAAAACGTTCTTTTTCTGGAACATTAGTGTACTCAGACACAATTTGTCGGAACTCATCACCATCAATAGTTTCTTTCTCAACGAGCAAATCAACTAAACGATCTATCACAACCCGGTTCTCACGCATTATATTACAAGCGTGCTCATAACAATGATCAACAATAGTGCGAACTTGATCGTCAATACGAGAAGCGATCTCATCAGAATATTCTGAACGAGTCATTAGGTCGCGACCCAAAAACACCTCGCCTTGTTGAGTTTCCAAAGACATCGGACCAAGATCGGACATACCATAACGAGTCACCATTTGACGTGCCATCCCTGTAACCTGTTGTAGGTCATTACCAGCACCAGTTGTCACCTCAGCATCACCAAAAATAACTTTCTCAGCAGCGCGACCACCAAGAGCACCAGTAATACGAGCCAAAATTTGTGACCTTGAGATTAAACCTTGGTCTTCACTAGGCATAAACCAGGTGAGGCCACGAGCTTGACCACGGGGAATCAAAGTGACTTTTTGCACTGGGTCATGATCTTTGATCAAAGTACCAACGATGGCATGACCAACCTCGTGATAACCAATTAACCGCTTGCTCTTACCATCCATAAGTGGAGTTCCCTCCATACCTGCGACCACCCGGTCTACAGCATCATCAATTTCCGGCATAGTAATTGCTTCTTTACGACGACGAGCAGTGAGAATTGCAGCTTCATTCAGTAAGTTGGCCAAATCTGCACCTGTAAAACCAGGAGTACGACGAGCGATCGCATCTAGAGATACTTCTTCACTTATCTTCTTGTTGCGAGCGTGAACTTCCAGAATAGACAAACGACCTTTAATGTCCGGAGCATCAACAGTAACTTGACGGTCAAACCTACCTGGACGTAATAATGCAGAATCTAATACATCAGGGCGGTTAGTAGCAGCAATAATAATGATACCAGTGTTACCCTCAAAACCATCCATTTCTGTCAACAACTGGTTAAGAGTTTGTTCCCTTTCATCATTACCACCACCGATACCAGCACCACGTTGTCTACCCACCGCATCAATTTCATCAATAAAGATAATACAGGGAGCGTTTTCCTTAGCTTTTTTGAATAAGTCGCGAACGCGGGAAGCACCCACACCCACAAACATTTCCACAAATTCCGAACCAGAAATACTGAAAAATGGAACACCAGCTTCACCAGCGATCGCCTTGGCCAACAAAGTTTTACCAGTTCCCGGAGGGCCAACTAACAGCACACCTTTAGGAATTCGCGCTCCCACTGCAGTGAATCTTTCTGGTTTTTTGAGGAAAGTCACAACTTCTTGTAATTCTTCCTTGGCCTCATCAACTCCAGCCACATCATCAAATAGTACACCTGTCTTCGCCTCCATGGAGAAGCGGGCCTTAGACTTACCAAAATTCATTGCTTGTCCAGGGCCACCAGGAACATTGCTGGAGCGACGGAAGAGGAAAAATAGACCGACAATCAACAAAACTGGGAAAATCAAATTTCCTAATAGGCCCCATACCGCCCCTTCATTGCGTGGGGGATGGCTGTCAAAGCTGATATTTGCCTCTCGTAGACGAGAAATTAGGTCTGGGGAATTAGCTGGTAAATCTACTCTTAATCGTTGGACTCGATTATCTAGTTCTGGATCGACTGCTTCAACAATAGCTGTACGGCCACCTTCATAAAGGTCTACGCTTGTCACTCGGTCTGCTTGTAAGTAGTCCAAGAATCGACCATAGCTCATCCGGGTACTGGCAGTATTGCTACCCATGTTTGCTACTGTCGGGGAAAATGCTCCTTGCCAAATGAAAAAACCTATGACTAGAGCTGGTAAGCTCCAAAGTACAATTGTTCTCCAAGAAATTTTCATAAATTATTGGCCTCTTTTAGTAAAATTGAATTGAAATAGTTGGTGTAATTTTTTACACTTTTGATATTTTTGCCCACCTGACTTGATTTAAGGCGGAGAGTCCCAAATATAACTATTTGGCTCCCTGTTGCCTCTTCTAGAGGAGCTTTCCTAGGGAATACTCGACAAACGCTAACAATGTACCTACCATTCTTTGGAGTCAACCATTTCAGGTTTAAAGGTTTGCTTCACAGGTAAGCCAGGGCGGTTTTGGGGGTCTTCCCCATCAGCTACTGGCACTAACACCGTTAGTTCAGTGGCCAAGAAATACTCATAATCTTAACTAAATGTAACTTAACAATAGACATTAAGGCAACTACTTGGACTTCCAGAACAAATATCCTGGTATTGGCACTAACAAATTAGGGGACTGGAAATTCCTTTAGAGTTATCTCCGATGGAAGTAATCTTAGGCTAGGGTTAGCAACATATATATTTAGAAGAGAATATTTAATTTCTAAGGCTTTGATGAGAAAATAAGTGAAGGGTATGATCAAGAATCTTAAGAAGGAAGTATTAATTTAAGGTTAAATCTCTAAATTAATATTAAGTCATTTTGTTAGAAGTAGGGAATTACTCTAGTTCCCTAGATGTTTCACTTGCCTAAGAAGTGAAGTGAGGCACGGTCAAAAAATTGATTTTTTTCCTTTATATGTGCTAAACATTTTTAACTTAAGATGCTAAGTTTGTGGAAAGTTATTTTAATTAACTTAGAAATTCTTATAATAATTCCTGAAAAGTTTCATTAACCTGTTCAATTAATGGAGCTTCGTGAAACTATGCTTTAATAATAATTTTGATCAGACTAATATCTAATATTATATTTAGTTAGCTATATGTCCTCGACTCAAAAGAACAGGTTTGACCAAAAACCTATCTGGGCTATCTGGGGGAATTCTGAAAATCTCCACTTTTCGATCACTCGGTTGAAAATAATCCCTTGTTAAAACAAGTGTGAAATACAGGAATGTCTCACGCCTGATATGGTAATCTCCCCGTATTGCAGAAGTGAAGATGTAAAAGTATAGACTGTGTATTCTCCAGTTGACTGAAACTTCTGAAAGTACTTTACTTCTAAATTCTATGTTAATTTTATTCGCTTAATACCGTAGGTCTTAATTCATTTATAACTTAGGATTTTTAACAACGGTAGTATTTTGATTTAAAAATTTAGTGAGGTAATACAACCTAATGGTTATTAAACAGCCAGCAGCAGCAATGCTGACCCAGAAACCACCAAGTGTCGGTAAAAAAACAATCCTGAGTGTGGACTTAGGACGGACAGCTAGTAAAGCTTGTGTTAGTCGGACTCCAAATGGTGTAGTTTTTATTCCAGCTAATGTCAAGCAATTAAGTTTAGAACAAGTAAGATCGGGTAATTTTGAGTCTAAACCTACAGACCCATTATTAGATATGTGGCTGGAATATCAAGGCTCTGGATACGCTGTAGGTCAATTGGCTGCTGATTTTGGGGCAAATTTATTCGGTGATGAACGCTCTTTTGCCAAGTCCAAAGTCGAAGATGCTCTCATTAAAATTTTGGCCTGTGCTGGTTATTTTCAGCTCAAAGGCGAATTTTCAGTTGTGATGGGTTTACCATTTTATTCCCAAGAGCAATTTGAAAAGGAAAAGGAACAGATTGTTAGTCAATTACAATGTCCTCATAAAATGTCTTATCGAGGTAGCGAACCTACCGAAATTAGAATTAATAAGGTTTGGATCATGCCAGAGGGGTATGGTAGTTTGCTATGGTGTGAAGCTAACAACGGCAAGGAATTTCAGCCAGAGTTACCTAAACTATCTCTTGCTATTGTTGATATTGGCCATCAGACTACAGACTTTTTAATGGTAGACCGTTTTCGGTTTGCTAGAGCTGCTTCTAAGAGTGAACCTTTTGCCATGAGCCAATTTTATGAAGATGTAGCTTCTAAGATTGAGGGATCAGATGCTCAGTCTTTATATTTGCTAGAAGCAGTCCATAAACCAGAAGGCCAGCGTTCCTACCGTCCCAGAGGAGCGACTAAACCGATTAATCTTGATGGTGTTGTCCCTGAGTTGCGTAAAGTTTTTGCAGCTAAACTCTGTGACCGTTTGATTAAGTGGCTACCAGAAAGGGTGACAGATGTTGTTATGACTGGCGGTGGTGCAGAATTTTTCCAGGAAGATTTGGAAAGGTTATTACAAGAGGCAGGTCTCAATGCTCATTTAGCTCAACCACCTAGAGAAGCAAATGCTCTGGGACAATATATTTATGGAGAGGCTCAACTAGCAATATCTAGATAAGTTTTAACATCACAAAGATATTTGAGGTTGTACAATCCAGGACTGTTTCATTCTAAACTGTGCCATTTTATGTATTGAGGAAACCAGGTTATTTACAGCTTTAGGAAATTTATCTTTCGCTGTCTAAAAATCAATGAATTTATTGTCAAAATCTAGAATGAAATGAACCTGTGTACAATCATAGCAATTTTAGATAACCTCAGGTGCTAAAATCTAGTTTATATATAATTGAGTCTCGCACTGAGTTCCTGTGTAGTTTTTTCTAGGTCTGGAAGTAAAAAATAACGGGGCACAGTAGAAAATTTATTTTCTCTTTCCCCGTGTTAAGTTAACAAAAATATTACCTGATGCTTTGGGAAAAAAATCAGAAAAAAGAAGTCTTTTTTACCGAAGAGGCAGCAGATAAGCAATTATTGGTAGCTATAGAAAAAGAGTTAAATTCTCAAAAATATCGAACTTTTAGCAATCTTTGTAAACAAGCTCTGTGGCAATTTTTGGATGTATCTTCATCATCGACAGAATTAGCTAAATCTGCGTCTAATTTACAAAGGCTAGAGCACAGAATTTATGAGAAGCTTACCAAACATTTTTCTGAGTTAGAAACAAAATTGGTTTCTGATGAATTGAATACATCTAATAATACAGTTCAATCTAATGAAAATGAGTTAAAAAAACACTTGAATCAATTGCATCAACAGTTGACTCAAATCCAATTAAATTTAGATGCTAAATTCATCGAAGTTATGGAGAGTTTTAAGACAGAGTTGTCACAGATAGAAATACCTATTACTAAATCAGCCCAAGAAGAGTCAGAAGAATTAACTCCTACTAATACTAAACCAACAGAAGAAGATTTATCTGTTCAACAATCTACAACTGATGCAGATCCTTTATTGCAGCGCTTAAGTTCTCTGTTAGAAGAGTTCTAATTAATTATGCTTCAATATATCTTTAATTCACAAAAATAATGCCCACCAATTTGAGTGAGTAATGGCAAAATAGTCAAGGCAAAGAAGTAGAGAAGCAAGAAAAAAAAGAAACTAATTTACATAGATTAAGTACCAAATAAGATTGGAGAAACTCTCGAACTGCATAGTTTGCCAATTTCCTGTTCATAGCATTCTTTTTGATGATTAGTATTAATATAGTCTTCTATATTCTTCGGAAATTAGTTATCGTATGATCAGCGGAAGACCGAGTCAAGAAAAAGCAAGGATTAGAGTGGGAATTATCTGGGGATATTCCGGAATTTTATGTCTGCATTGAATGGCAGTAGAAAGTGCGATAACTGTATAACAGGATTTCATATAAGAGGCAGACAAATAAATTTGGAGACCATCTTACGAATGCTTTTATTTTTGACATAAGGTATAGTGGATTTCATCATTAAAAATGATCGATAAATTATCAATAAAGTAAAAATTATTTTTAGATATTTGAACTGTATTCCTCATCATTCACAAAAATTAGTTAGTATATTACCTTAAACTTTAGTTAGTACAAATACATTGCCTTGATTGCCTCTTCCAATGCGTAAATCTTCATCTAAATATGTAATATCTAACCATCCCTTTTGTTCTCGGTTTTGTATCTTAAAATCAACAGCAGTAAATTTTTTTCCTGATTCTATTTCAGCAATTAATCTATTAGCTGATTGATAACCTATTAAACTTCGTAAACCTAAAATTGAACGATTAAATTTAACATTTACTCGCTTTTCGGAAACAGCTTCAAAC
The DNA here is from genome assembly GCF_010692685.1 of Okeania sp. SIO2F5. NCBI lineage: Bacteria > Bacillati > Cyanobacteriota > Cyanophyceae > Oscillatoriales > Microcoleaceae > Okeania > Okeania sp. SIO2F5. The sequence goes on from NZ_JAAHGU010000075.1 coordinate 31,952, forward strand.
TGAGCAACAACACTAACTATTCCTTCTAATAAAGGCAAACCAGATACTTCAGCAATATTATAGATTGCTGTATCTTGGACTCGGATACATTGATAAATCTCCCCTAGTTTCAGGAAAGGAAAACTATCAATGCGTAGTAATTCTTGACTGGTAGTATAAAGTAATCGCCAATTGCCATTTAATAGTTCTTTTGCTTCAAAGGGACAAGGGTTTGGATTGTAATCTTCTACTTGAGCGATCGCTGCTAGAATTACTTGTTGGTCATATTTGCTTGCTAGTAAACCACGATTTTTGCCTGTAAGTGTCTCTATTAATCTGGACTTATAAATCATAATTTTTGTTTATTGTCAATCTGCGTTGATTCTAAGCTGACAATTTTCATTTATTTGTCATTTATTTGCAGAAGAAGAAAATTTCAAAAACATTCTTCGGGTATCCGGGTCTTAAGCAATTTTAACGATATCCTTAACAGTAGCAAAAAATTTGGATCGGCTTACTACTTGAGATTAATTTTACTTTGTTTGAATGAATCTAAAAATTTTATATTTTATATTATTTTTTGGTGCCAAATTATCCATCTTGTTCTTTTTCAACCTCTGAAATTCTCTTTTCCCTGATGGATTCCCATCTTACAAGAGGTGCAAATAAGGTTTGATAGAGATTATCACCCCTATCGACAGCATTGTAACCTACTGTAGGGGAGAATGGCCATTCGCCCCTACTACTGACTACTTCTTTAAGATTTGATCCAAGTAAATTCATCTAATCTGTTAAACAAGGACAGGAAAAACATTTATATATATTATTTGCTGGCAAATTTAAAACAAAATCCCCTAAAATCCAAGAGACTGGATAGAGGAGATGAGTAAATCTAAAGATATTAGGATAGACTTACTAAAATTCCTTGACTGAGGATATATGGAAGAAAAACAACAAACAAACAGTCCATCACAACCAGTAGTTCCACAACCAACTACGGTACAGGAAACAGTAAATCCACAACCAGTAGTTCCACAACCAACTACGGTACAGGAAACAGTAAATCCACAACCAGTAGTTCCACAACCAACTACGGT
>NZ_JAAHGU010000076.1:0-32983 GCF_010692685.1 Okeania sp. SIO2F5
GTAAACAATTTCAAGCTATAAACTGTAAATTATCAATACCATTACAGACATCCTTAAAACTTTAAGGTTTAGCGATCGCCTAATTTATGAAAAATACAGCTCATACAGTTACTTTTATATTACATTGCAAATATCTATGTAACATGTAAAGATGCCAGCGCTCATTGCTATAACGAGGGAGGAGTCAGGAGTTAGGAGTCAGGAGAAAGAAAGGATAAAAGTGCGAATTATCTGGGGAAATTCCGGCATTTTATGTCTGCATTGAATGGAAGTAGAAAGTGCGATCAATGTATAACCGGATTTTAGATCAGGAGTCAGGAGGGAAGAAAAAGGGAGAGGAGAAGAAAGTTTTTGATCACGCTATTATCCGGACATGATCTAATTGGTAATTAGACAAATTTAATATCACATATGATGGGTAGATTTTTTTTAGGTAAATTCTGGAAAAATCAGAAAATTATATTCACTCAACCTACCCCTAAAATAGCTAGACTTAATTTATCTATCAATTCTTGTCATTCTCACTGGAATACAACCAGAATAATCAGAACAATTCCTCATTTGCCAATTACCACGACGACCTGACTCAACATAAAAAGTATCAGGTTGATAAGCACGGTTGATCGCATTACTACCAGGATAAGTAGGTCTACTACCCTGAAGAGTATAACCATTAGCATCTGGAACCATATTCATTTGTTGTTCGGCATAAACTTTTCTACCATTTGGCCCAGTGACGTTGACAATCATTGTTCCGAAATTTCCATCCATTCTTAAACGTCCCCTGTGTAACCATCCATTTACTCTCCATTGCAAATTCCACACTCCATTCATCCCTTCGTTGATTACATCTGGACTTACACTTTTTTGCCGTATTGGTTCTGCAAAAGCAACTTTCGTGGGAATTATAGTTGCAAATGACAAAGAAGTAGCAGTTAAAGCAACTAAACTAAGGCTAATAATTTTATTTAGGTTTGTTTTAATAGTCATAGGAAAAATTCTCCTGAAATTCAGTGACTTATTTCTTTTTTATACTTCTAAGGTTAGATAGTAAATTCCGGAAAAACCACAGGCAACTCATTCAGAATTTGGAGAGGTTTTAGGTACAGAAAAAGCAATTACTATTTGGCAAGCAATATCCGATCTACCTCAAGTAGGAATTGGGGAAAAAGTAGGGATTTTTGATTATGATAAATTGCCTGAATTTGCATATCAAGTTTGGGCAAGAGTTGGGAGTAAAAATGTAGAAAACCACACAACTCAAAATCATAGTCAAAGAGTTTTAGAAAAAATTAGCTCTGTTCCTATGGGAGAAGGAATGAAAGTATTTATAGATAAGTATGAAGAGAATAAAGTAACTTATTGTGGAGGATATAGAAGGGCAAAAAAGCATATACCTTCTTATACTGTTTATTGGACAAGAGGAATGACTTCTATTCATCCTGAAGAAAATAGATTTTTATCTCCTAGAGAATGCGCTCGTATTCAATCTTTTCCTGATTACTTTATTTTTAAGGGTACAACAATTGAAAACTATACACAAATTTGTAATGCTGTACCACCACTTCTAGCAAAAGCATTTGGTTGCTACATCATTAAAGTTTTAACAGGTGCAGAAATTAATCCTATTCCTTGGCAGTTCTCTAGTAGGGATAATCATCAAAACTACAGAGGGAAAGTTGATAGCAAAAGTGAGGATAATAATTTTCCAATTCAGTTAAAATTACCGTTTTAAATTAGACATCTCCACCAAATCAGGGAATAGGGAGAATTAATTGATAATTTATGGATGAAGAATTTTTCTTAAAAGAGGGAATAGGAAATACTCATTGATTTGAGACAAATATCTTGATTATTTTTCCTTCTTCCCTCTTCCTTCTTCCTTTTAAATCAAACTAGGACATTTCAAATTCACCATTCCCAGTCGCACATGAGAACCATCTTGGAGAATAACTTCTAAGGAGATTTTCATCTCTGGCGCAAATTCAAGTACTTCTAATTCTCCCCAAAAACCACAATATTTAGCCTCTGGAATTTCTGGATGAATTTCTCCTACGTCTGGACGATGTAAATTAGCAGGAATTTCTTTGATTATTTTGCCCGCTACAATTAATTCTACTGTAACTGGAGGAGATGTTTTTCCTACTACCCATCCTCCAATACAAATGGAACTAATATCTTTTTCTACTCCTGGTTTTGGTACATCTATAGAACATTCTACTATTTCTGGATCTTTTTCATATAAAGAAACACTAACTTCGACATTTGTTTTAATCCTTAGACTGAAGTCTTCTTGTTGTCGAGTTAGATGAGGGTTATAACAAGGGTCTTTATCTATTAAATGTTTCCATCTTTGCTTCATCTTTTGAATTTCTTGTTGGAAACGTAATTGTTTTTCTCCTGTATTTTCTACTCCCCGACTTTTCGATTCATGGTGATACAAAACAGCGTGAGGTACATAAATATTTCGATAACCTTTATCTATCATTTTCAAACATAAATCTACGTCGTTAAATGCTACAGCTAATTCTTCATCAAACCCACCCATTTCTTCAAATACTTCTCGCCGACACATTAAACAAGCGGCAGTTACGGCAGAATAATTATTCACACAAATAATTTGACCATTGTATCCACTATCAGTAGGAGAAAAACCTCGATGACTATGGTCTGCTACGCTCCGCATTCCTAATACTACTCCGGCGTGTTGAATTGTATTGTCTGGGTATAATAATAAAGCACCGACTGCTCCTATTTTTTTTCTTTGTGCTTGTTCGACCATTGCTTCTAACCAGTCAGGAGTTTTTACTTCTGTGTCATTATTTAAGAATAGTAAATAATCACCTTCTGCTTTTTCTGTGGCGAAATTATTGAGCTTTGAAAAATTAAAAGGAATATCATGTTTATAACATTTGAAACGTTGTGGTTCTTGATTTTTCCACGCTTCGATAATAGCTTTTGTTTCTGGTTCGTTGCTGCCATTATCAATCAAGATTACTTCGTAATTTGGGTAAGTTGTTTTGCTAAAGATTGACTCTAGGCATCTATCTAAAATGTCTCCTAAGTTTCTGGTGGGAATGATAATACTGACTAGCTTTTTCTCTGGAATTTGATAACGAATTTGATAGAAACCAGTATGTTGAGGCAGATTATAAATTGTTCCTTTTTCTCCTCTTCTTTCTAATGCTTCTGTTAATGCTTTTTTGGCTGTTTCTACTGAAATTATCTGATTTATTGCTACTCCATTTTCGGAAATTCTGCTGTGATAAAGTATTTTGGGAATGTGGAATATTTTTTGACTTTTTTCGCTTAACCGCAGAATTAAATCATATTCATAATTATTTTCATATCCCCCTCGAAAACCATTTAAGTTTTCTAGTAATTCTCGGCGATATATACACAAATTACCAGTGTACATTCGAGATAAAAATGAGTCTGGACACCAATCTGGTTTAAAGTATGGTTGAGTTAACTTCCCTTCTTTTGTTAATTTATCTTCGTCTGAATAAACCATATCTGCTTCTGGATGTTTATTCAGAAATAGCGCCATTTCATAGAGGGCGTCTGGGGTTAAAATATCATCAGAATTTAACAGGGTAACAAAATCTCCTGTTGTTAATGCTAAGGCGGTATTTAAGTTTGTGGCAGTCTCTCCACTTTCTTCTTTAAAGACTAATTTTACTCTGTTATCTGTTTCTAGATTTTGTGGAAGTTTATCGGCAATATAACAGATTTCCCAGTTTGGATAAACTTGATTTATAAGTGATTCAATTGTTTCTTGGAACTCTGGAGATGCTGTTTTTTCTGGCAAGATAATACTAATTAATGGTTGATATCGAAAAGTGTCTAAATTTTCCGACATCTTCTTTAGTTTTTCTGAGTTGGGTAAGTTTGCTTTGAGCCATAATTGATAGATATCTTCTTTTTCAACTACAGGAGAATTTGAGGGAAAAATAACACTTGCTTGTTCATTATTTACTATTTCCTTTTCCCTTTTCAAAAGAGCGACATTTTCCTGTTGCTTGTTCCCTGTTCCCTGTTCCCTTAAAACCTTTTTTTTAGGTAATATCTTTTCTAACTGAGCTTGAATCTCCGCATCATCTGGATTAATTTGTAAACCTAACTGATAAAAGGCGATCGCTCCATGAGTTTTCCCTTTTTTTACTAATGTATTGCCTAGTTGTAAATAAAGTTTGTGGTCTTCTGGTTTTATTTCTAATGCTTTATGATAAAGCTGTTCATTTTCCGGGTTATTTTCTATGGCTTTTTCGTACCATTTAATGGCTTCATCTAAATCTAATTGAGCCCGTTTTTTCAGGGCATCTCCTAATTTTTGATAAGCTTCTGGTAGGTCTGCTTTTAATTCTATGGCGCGACGATATGGGTCTATTGCTTCTTGCCAATTTCCGGCTGACCACAAAGCTTTTCCTAAGTTAATATAAGACCAAGTAAAGTCAGGATTTAATTCTATTGCTTTACGATAAGGTTCAACAGCTTCTGACCATTTTTCTAGTTTTAATAGACAGTCTCCTAAGTTATTATGAGACCAAGAAAAGTCAGGATTTAATTCTATTGCTCGACGATAAGGTTCAACAGCTTCTGACCATTTTTCTAAGTTTTTGAAAGCTTCTCCTAAGCTATTGTGATACCAAGAATTATCTGATTTTATTTCACTTGCTTTTTGATAGACTTTGACAGCTTCTTCCCATTTTTCCTGTTGTGAGAAAATTTCCCCTAGTTTGCCATAGGGAATATCAAATTCTGGATAATTTTCTGTTGCTTGACTGTAAGCTTTGATTGCCTCTTCTATTTTTCCTTCTCCTTGGAAATATTCTCCATATCTATAATAAATTTCTCCAATTTTTTCCTTGATTTCTATTTTGTTTGGTTCTAGCTGTTTGGCTTTTTGATAATTTTGTAAAGCTGACTCTAGCTGTCCTTGATTGAATAAAGCATCTGCTAATTTTTCGTAAGGTTCTACATTATTTGGATTGGCAGATATGACTCTTTGATAACAAGCAACTGCTTCTTCCCACCGCTCATTTTGAATTAAAATTTCTCCTAATTTATAACTAGCTTCTACTAACTGTGGCTTTAACTGAATTGCTCCTTGATAACAAGCGATCGCCTGTTCTAATTGACCATTTTCATTCAGAGTATTTCCAGTAAATAAAAATTCTTCTGCTGTGGCTTTTCCTGGTTCTAGTCTTAATACCTGAAATAAACATTCTGCTGCTGCTGCTGACTGATTAAGTTGAGTATAAATTTTGGCTAAATTACGATATGCTCCAGCAAATTCAGGTTTAATTGCAATGGCTCTTCGATAATATTGTATGGCTTTTTCCCACTGTTGTTGTTGAGCAAATATAGTTCCTAAATTTGCATGAACTTCTACAAAATCTGGCTTAATTTCTAATGCTTTTTTGTACCAATCTAATGCTGCTGGTAATTTACCCATCGCTTGTAGAGAATTGCCTATTATTTTATAAGCTTTGGGTTCTGGTTTAATTGAAATAATTTTCTGACTTATAGTAATAGCCTGTTGCCATTTTTTCTGATTTACATAAGTCTCTGCCACCATCATATAAGTTTCTAAATCTTCAGTATTAATGGCAGTTGTTGGTTGAGGTGGAATATTATTTATCTGTTCTGCTGCAGTCAGGGTATCATTAGCATTTTCTTGATGATTATTTAAACTACCAACTAAAGTATCTTGTGGATCTAATTCTTGACTAGAAACTAAATTATATTTATTAGCTCTAATATCTGTTGAAGTCTCTACTTTTGTATTGGTATTAGTTGGTCTAAGTTCGATAGCTCTGCGAAAACAAACTGTCGCTTCATCTAGGTTGCCTTGCTCCTTTAAAGCAGCTCCTAAATTTTGATAAGCTTCTGCTGAATTAGCATTTAATTTAATAGCAATTCGGTAACAAGATATTGCCTCATTTAAACTACCCTGTTGCTGTAGATTTTTACCTAAATTAAGAATTTCTTCTAGGGTAGCTTTTTCAGGTTCTAAAGAAAGTGCTTTGTATTGACAATATGTAGCAGATTTTTCGTTACCCAAAAATAACCATACTTTAGTCATATTGCGATAAACTCCGGCAAAATCTGGCTTCAAATTTACAGCTTTTTGATAATAGGATATTGCCTCTTGCCATTTTTGCTGCATGGCATATAAACTGCCGAGATTAGCATATACTTCCGGCCAATCTGATTTAATTTCTAACGCTTTTTTATAGTAATTTTCTGCTGCTTCTAATTTTCCTTTTACTTGCCAAACATTACCTAAAGTTTTGTATGGTGGAGCATAATTTTCTTCTATCTTTATAGCTAATTCACAGGAAGCGATCGCCTCATCAAATTTTTTTTCGGCTACATAAGCTTCTGCTTTTTGGTGGAATTTTTCTGCTGCGCTTTTTGGAGGATTTGTTGATGTCATTGTCTCTCTTTTATTTGCTATGATTAATTTATGTAACCATTTTCTGCGGAATGCTGCGCAAACAGCAGTCAGCTATCAGCTGTCAGCTTTATTACCTTTTTGTCAAGTTTTATATTAATAAAAATGTTGGTAATGGATAGCTTTCAAAAGGGGATAGGGGGAATGCCTTCTTCCTTCTTCCTTCTTCCTTCTTCCTTTTAAATAATACCTACAGCTTTAAGCATTAAATTGAGTGACCCTAAATTTACCAAAATATCTTCTACAAGAGAACTTTCATACATCAAATTTCTAATAGGATAACAACTAAATGCTTCACCTACTAAAAAGTAATGTTCGAGTCCTAATAATTGGCTAATATGCCAGTAGTAGTATCTTAGATAGTTGGGCGAAAAAAGCTCAATAATTTTAGTCTCTCGATTACAGAATACTATATTTGTAAGACCACTTCCATGAGGAGCAACTATAATTTTTGCATGAGCAAAGATGGCAATTTGACTTTCTAGGGACATAGACTCTGGAGTAATACAGGTAAAACCAAACTTGCTTAATACCTCTACTACCTCTGGTTCATTCATTACTCGACGATACCTAGCATTACTCCTACTTATATATATTCTTTCTGGTAACCCTGACTTCTCAATAATTCTTTCTTTGAGAAATACTTCCCTCAAAAATTTTACTCCCCACGGTTGTAACCATCCTAAATAACCAGAAAATGAAGGGATAACTAATTCTTCTGCCTGAATGTAGGGATGGCGATCGCTTGCCAGAATTTTATCTTCGGGAATGCCAAGAATTTTTAAGGTCTCCTGCTGAAAAGGTTGTTGATAGTTATTAACCAAAAACCAATCTATCTCTTCTAAATTTATACCCCGACGTAATATTTCTATTCTGGGCAACAGGTCTACTATCCAGTGAAAATACACATTTCCCGACAGTACTGATAATACTGCCACTTTACCATGAATTTTCTCTAGAGATGGAAGTTCTTCTAAACCAAATATTCGATGTTTACTTGGGTCGTGGTTGGTACATCCTGGTAATGGGGATGGATACTCCCTAGAAATATCTGCCAATAAATAGTTATCTGGAGTCATAATGGCGATCGCGTAGCATAATTTCCAGTAATTTTTCTTGGGCATAACCCAAGCTCTTCCCTCTGGTACTATTGTTACGAAATTGGGAGTCTGGGAAATTTTCAGAAAGTGAGGAAAATTCGACAAACTATTTTTTGAGTCTTTTGTCAAGGAGGGTATATCCCCTTTTTTTGCTTGCTTGAGGAAAGAGCTTTTTTTCCCTAAACTCTGACTCAAAAAATCCGTATCTTGGCTAAACCCACTTCTACCATTGAGACTATAAACTGCTGGGGCGAGGTATTTGACTTCAAAATACTGATAAATTTCCCATAAACATTTACTACAATTTAACCCATGACATTCTAAATTTTTCTGCTTATTTTTAGAGCTTAATTCCTGACTTGAAGGTTTGATAATTTCTTCTATCTCTTCTGTTGTGGATTTTTCTAATTTTACTTCTATATATCTTGGCCGATAATTATTACTTTCTAATCGTTCTATCCAATCTTTTGTAGATAAATATAATCCTTCTAATTGTTGATAAGGCTGAAGATTATTGTTGAATCTATGCGAATCTAATATTATTGTTTTTTTAGATAAAATTTTACTGTAACAATCTATCGCTTGCTCCCATCGTTGTTGCTTTTCCAGAATTTTTCCTAAATCAAAATAAATGTTTATCGTCTCAGCAACTCTATTTTCACTTAATAATATTTGGATAGCTATCTGATAACTGATAATTGCTGGATTTAACCGTTTTTGTTTAACTAAACAATTCCCTAATAAACAATAAATTTCTGATGAATTTTGCTGAAGTTGTAAAGCTTTTTGATACATTATCTCTGCACTAGCATAAGACTCATTTTCCATTAATACATTGCCAAAATGAAGATAATACTTGAGCAAATATTCATAAATTTTCTGATACTGCTGATGAAAACTTTCTGAATAACTATCTAATTTTTGCAGCTCCTTAACAAAATTCAAACCAGCTACCTTTGTCAAATACAATTCATCAGATACTATCTCCTCCGCATTCTCCAACTTCGCCTCCCATAACCGACAAAAACCATCCACAAATTGATGATTAATAATCGCCTTTTGTAAATAAAGAAAAGCAGCCTTAAACCTCCCTATACCCATCAAAGAAAAAGCACAATCACTATAAGCTAATACATTATCTTCTTCTGACTTTAGTTGAATAACTGCTTGAAAACATTTTACTGCCCACTCATGCTCCCCAATAACTTGTAATACTTTACCCAAATTATAATGCGCCTTAATAAAAGTAGGATTTAACTCTATAGCACGACCATAAGCAGCGATAGCTTGTGCGGGATTTTCTCTTGATAAAGCATGACCAATATTATTATATAAATCTGCTGAATTTGGTTTTAAACCTAACCCCTGCCGATAAACTTCAACAGCTTCTTCCGTTCTATTCAAATCCGCTAAAACACCACCTAAATTATTATAAGCTTCTACAGAATTAGGCTTGAGTGCGATAATTTTTCGATAAATATCAACTGCTGCTTGATAATTTCTTTGCAACTCAAAAACAATACCCAAACTAAAATAAGCCTTAATATAATCAGGCTTCAGAATAATAGCTATTTCATAACATTCTATAGCAGCTTCTAAATAACCAAATTGATGCTTAATATTACCCAAATTATAATAAACTTCCGGCCATTTTAGCCCTAAATTAATCCCTTGTTGATATTGACTTGCTGCTTCAATCAACCATTTTTTCTGACTATATAATTGACCAAGATAAGCATGAACTTCTGCAAACTCTGGCTTAATTTCCAAAGCCTTTGTATAAGCATACATAGCTGCCTGAAAATTACCTTGAACTTGATAAATTTTCCCTAATATTCTGTAGGCATCCTCAGAATTTGATTGTAATTCTAAAACTTCTTGACAGGTTGCTATAGCTTGACCTAATTTACCTTCGCTCAAGTAGAGTTTTGCTAATCTGAGATATTCTTCTATTCCCATCCTTAGCCTAATAGTTAATCATCTCAAATAGTTGCTGGAGATATGCACTATAATCTTTGATTTAGTGCCGGGAGGAAAACAACCAGCAAATAAATGACTTTCCTCCGTTTACTTAGAACAAATTTAGCTGTTCTCCATTAGTACCGCTAAACTTCTTCCTGGATTTTTTTTTCTTTCGGTTCTACCTCTGATATGCTTAACTCAGAAGTATCAAACATATTTAACTGAACTGGACTAGGTGAAATATCAATTATTTTATTGAAAAGGTTAGTAGTTTTCTGTTTGATTAATTCGCCAAATCTATAAGTGTGCCCATCTGATTTGTGCAAGTGTTGACAATATTTATAACCAATTCCTTGTACAGTTTCAGTCTTAGTTTTAATATTGAAACTGTCAGTTTTTCTGACTGCAACTCTACTAGAATAAGTACCAATCTTGTTGCTTTTAGTCACAACTGCTTTGACAAGATCGCCAGTTTGAAAACCATAGAATGATTTCTGTCTGAACTTAGGTGCAGTTCTAGGAAAAAAATATTTATCTAACTTAACCATTTGGCGAGAACCTCTACCCATTGCTTTAATTATTAATGGTTGATAGTTCTGAATATTTAAACTATCTGGGGTGGAAAGACCAACACAAGCTGCATCAGTCCAATGAGGATAACTTAAAAAAATCACTAAAAACTTATCCCCCCTAACCTAATTTTAGAGGGGAGTCAGAATTCTCATTCTAGGGTTATACCGATATGTTAAACCGCATCTATAATGTTAACCATACTTAGAAGATTTCAAAGTCAGTGTTTTGTAATGGGTTATTCGCATCATATACAGTCTCATCAACCTTGGCAAATTGATTTTCATCACCCACTGATCCTGTTGGGTTATAGTAGACTAAACCATTAGTAGGGTCATATACAATTGCTGCAGAACTTGCTCCATCAACTATAGGGTTGAAATTCTCAATCACTGCAAACTGATCTGCTGGCAACGGACCTCCAGCTGAAACACTTAGAGCATTAAAACTTGCATCTTCAGGAATAGCTGGACCAGCACCGAGAACTATCTTATCTCCTTCACCTCTATTAAAGTCTGTTAGAGTGTCAACTCCATAACTACCATTTGAATTGTACCAGAAGAAGAAAGTATCAGCTCCAGTGCCACCGGTTAAAATATCGTTATCCCTAGCTCCTGATATGAAGTCATCCCCAGCACCACCATCAAGAGTATCGTTACCTTTACCTCCATCGATAATATCATTGCCCTCATTACCCTCTAGGAAATCATTGCCCTGATTACCTCTGATATCATCATCTCCCGATCCACCTCGTGCTACATCGTCTCCGCGATCGCTAAAGATAATGTCTTCTCCTTCACCACCTTCTAAGGTATCATTATCTCTACCACCTCTCAGGCAATCATCTCCATCCCCTCCTTGTATAGAGTCATTTCCTCGGTTTCCTTGGATTGAGTCATTGCCAGTACCACCAACGCCAGTATCTTCACCTTCTCCTAATGCCACTACATCATTGCCACCGCCAGATGCTACTATATCATCACCAGCTAAAGCTGAAATTTGGTCTGCACCAGATGTCCCAACCCCGCGGTCGGGAAATGGTGTATATACTCGGACACGGCCCCCATCGGCGATGCCAGTACTTACATCGGTTACTGGATCTGTTTCGGTACCTGGTGGAATTACTACTTGAGTCACTTGCTTACCTCGTTTTTTAGTATTTACTATTACTGATTTATGTTTGATTAGCTCAAAGAGCTAATTTTAGATTCTGTATAGATAACCGTTTTTGTCAACCTATATTTTCATTTCTAGGGACAATTTAGCCCTTGTGAATTAAGACATCACAAGCATAACCATTGTTCCCCATGACTACACCACTACCTAATGTGATAATTCATGTTTTATGAACTAGGCCAGGTTTTTTTCTGCTGCAACAGATACATTTTTTAGAAAGTTATAATTATGTACTGTTTGGTATATTTTTGCATCTTTAAGACTATATATGATTTTGTCTAAATATTACAGATATTTTTTGGCTCAATCTATATGAACCTCCAGGATTTTAACATAGTATGAGCTATTGTCAATTCCCCAATTTGCCGATTAATTTGAAATTCTATAAATAAATTCTGTAGTTACAAGTTAACTTTTGCTTTGAATAACTTCTACAGATTCAGTTTGTTTATATCATATATATTAAGATCTAAGATTAGCTTTACACAGAAAAAGGTTGAAAGTTCCTAGTCTTTAGGTAGGGTATGAAAATGACGGTGCGATATTTATCCGGCCGAAGTGATAGAATTAAAGTGTGAGTAAGAAGTTCATCTGCATCTGGAACTGTCCTAGTATAGATAAATCCCGGCATTTAAGAAACAACGGTTGATACATTCAACGGCAGTATGACTATATCACTGCAAGCAATGGCAGGACAGGGAGTGTAAGATTTTGGTATAGTTATAGAAACTCCTGAAAGCTGCTAACAAAAAGTAAGCACAATCTATATGAGTTAATGTCAATACAAGTGAGTTTCTAGGGGCATTTTGACTAGTCCCACCCGGATAAATCTCTGGGTGATAGTTAAGAAAAAGCGAGCAATGTTTATTGATCCCATTGCGTAGCATCCGCTGAGAATTCTTGTCTGTTTAGAGCAGGGAGAAGTCGAAAATTGGACTTGGTATTATTTGCCAATTTATTTAAAGCTACTTGATAGTATTTGTGTTTTTGTACTATTAATATGATTGAATTATGAACTGATTAGGAACAAAATCTAATTATATTCGCCTTAAGCTTTTTTGAACTTAATAAATTCTCAAAGTACCGGTATCTAATTTCTAATTCAGTACCGGGATTAAAACAAAATGAGTCGGAAGCATCCAGACTAATAATTATTGTGCTATGATAATTTGTGTGAAATATGTACTGCGCTCATATTAATGGTGAAAGTCAGCTATCTTTAACTAAGCTTCTACTAAATTATGGGAAACAAAAGCGTTTAAAACTCATTCCAGAGTTAGTAACCATATAACTCTAGGGAGCCGAAAAGTTTATATCTATGAATTTGTTTACTGAGGGAGGATTGTGGCAACAAACTCTAAGCTAGAAGTAAAAGATATCAAGATTAAGTAACTAGGAATAGTTGTTCGAGAGTTCAGGTAATCCTGTATTTTTACCTACTCTTTACTTTGGGAAATATAACTTCTATAATAGTCCTGCCATAACCAACAAATATCTGTTATCTCAACGTTGCTTGAAGGCCCGCGCTCTCCTGACAAGGGAGTGTCTTATGGAAAAATAAATCAATGTTGCGGTTTTCTCAATAGTGTGCTATGGTAAATAAAATAAGGCTGGTTACCTAGTATTGTCTAGGGGATATGTCGAATTAGGGACTTACTGTTGATTGACCGTAAGACCGGAAAAAGCCTCGACCTTGGAGGCAGATAAGTTAAAATCAGAAAGCCCTAATCAGCCATGGTTAGGAATGCTGTGCTGTCGCCTAAGGGCAAAGTTGGCAGAATGTCAAAAAAGTAGATAATTATTATTATTGGAGAGGTGGCTGAGTGGTCGAAAGCGGCTCACTGCTAATGAGTTGTACGGGAGAACCCCGTACCGAGGGTTCGAATCCCTCCTTCTCCGTTATAAATATAGTTAAATTAAATAAATTAAAGACATAAAACATAAGAGAAAAAATATTTTTGTTCTTTTATTGTAATTTTTTCATTGCCTCTACAAACCTTTGGGAAATATAAGGCATTATCTTTTCATTTTGACTAAGGTTCTTGCCTTCTGTAAATACAACTAAAAGATATGGCTTAATATTTGGTAACTCAATATAAGCAAAATTATGACGCACTTGGTTGTCCGAGCTTCCTTTGCACCATACTTTAGTATCCTGAGGTAGACTATCGTCCAAAAATCCTATAGATTGTTCCTTACTTCTATCTCTTAATTTATCTTGGCTAGGATTTTTCTTTAACAAGTTCATCATTTTTTGTGAGGCGACAGGAGATACTGCAACCCCACCCACAATACTATGTAGCAAACGAGCTGTGCTATGAGTAGTAACTATATTTCGATTTTCCATCAATAGTCCTTGAAACATCCTTTCTCGACCATAAGGACCATCACACCATGTTTTTTGATTAATATTAATGAATTTTAACTCAGGCCACTTCAGAGATTGAAAATAACGATTGACAAAGTTACGTTGATATTTCCAGGTTTGAAAAGGTCCTGATGATATTTCAGGTCCACTGGTAGTTCCAGTTAAAACATCTACAACTAGACCAGTAGCATCGTTGCTAGAATAAACGATCATATCTCGAATTGCTCTTTCTAACTCTTTTGAGGTTTTGACCATTCCTTTCTCTAACCACTCATAGATAGCTATAAGATAGAATAAATGGACTATTCCAGCAGCATACATTCGTTCATCACCGTGATCGCTCCAACCACGCACTTGCTGTTGCCAAAACTCTGTAGAATTCTTAATATTTCCTGCCATTGGTAAATCGTAGACTAACCAAGTTATCGCAATTTGCTCATAAGTTAATTCCGAAAACTCTATCTTGATTGCCTCTATAATGTCTTTACCCAGAATATTTAACTGTTCATCTCGATCAAAAAAAGTCATATAGAAAAATTAGGTAAAATTTAGAAAAGAGAAAAATACTTATTTAATAATATATGGATTGAGTGAAAAATTCTCTGTTAATTATTCCATAGTTATTGAAAATTAAAGCTATCTTTAAATAATAGTGATTCTGATAACTAAGGTTGTAATTTATATCCATAAAATATTATAATAACTTCAGTAAATTATCCAAGCGAAATTTAGTGTTCGACCAGCAATTATCTAATGTTGTTGAGTATCAGTGCCAAGCTAATATCAATATCTATGATTCTTCTGAGTGCAATATTTTGGTAACTCAAGCAGCAATTGGGCGAAATTTACAAGTTATCCAGTTACAGGAAAAATTCGACAGTGCAATTTTGGTCAAGTTACAAGAAGATGACTATCAAGGGTGGTTAAGATATACAGACATTGATAAAATTCAGCCAACACAAACTCCTTTTCAGCCTCACATTTTTGGCGAGACTGAAATTAGAGAGAAATTACCAGAGGTGATTGCTTTTACCTATAAAGCGATGAACACTTCTAATTATTATCTTTGGGGAGGTACAGTAGGACCTAACTATGATTGTTCTGGCCTTATTCAAGCTGCTTTTGTTTCTGTTGGTATTTGGTTACCTAGAGATGCTTATCAACAGGAAGCTTTTTGTCAGAAGATTTCCTTAGACAAATATCAATTAAATAATCAACTCATAGTCGGAGACTTAGTGTTTTTTGGCACTGGTGAAAAGGCAGATCATGTAGGATTATACCTGGGAGAAGGACGTTATATTCATAGTTCTGGAAAAAGTCAGGGTCGTAATGGCATTGGCATTGATGTATTGTCTGAAGTGGGTGATGAAGTTAGTCAAAGATACTATCAACTATTTCGGAGTGCAGCAAGAGTAGTTAGGAGTTATGGAAATACTAAGTAGGTTAACGTTAAAAATGGTCGTTATCAGAAGGCAACAGGCAAAATGAAAAGGGTTTTAGGCAATTTGACTTTTCGTTAATACTTCGATTGTTGGCGTTGGTAAAGGGATTTCGCCTTGGATTTGGCGGGATTATTAGGAGAAAGTCAACGCCAAAATATTGCTCAAATTACCGACAATATTATCGGCTCTTTATATAAAAATATACATCATTTTATTGCCTATGCCAAATGGGCTGAAAATTCGATAAATGTTAGGGAAGCTTTGCATTAGCAAAGGTCGTTGAGAAATTATGAATCAACATGATCAAACCCGAATTAGAAATGGATGTGCTCTGATTATTGATGATTCTGGCCATCAAAAAAGTGGTAATTTTACTGGTGGAGTCGGCCGACAATATCTTGGAGAAATTAGTACTGCAGACAATGGAGTAGTAATAGTTACAACTCACCTATATGATGGAGTGGGCAGTCTACCTTTGGATTTGGAGTTATACCAAAAGTGATCATCAAATTCCAGATGCAAAACAAGATCAAGAATTTGTGAAAAAACCCGATTGAGCAATCAAGTTAGTCAAAAAAACTTTGTCCAGAAAATATCGACCAGGTATAGTTTTAGTGAATGGAGGTGATGGAAATAATTCGTCTTTTCTACAGGAGTTAGAACAACTGGAACTTAAATATATGATAGTCCTGCATAGTAATGGTAGAATACATATTTTTTAATTTCTCCCACACTCCTGATCTCCCCATCCCCCCATCCCCCCAAACTCCCGGTGCTTCCTTTACCATGACTATGCACCACCACCAAATATATAAGGGGGTTAGCGAAAAATCGTCAGGTAAGTGTTATCCATCAAAAAACTGGCAAAAAACAATCACAAAAAAGGTGAGATGAAATAGGCATATCTTTACCTGAAAATAATTTTGCTGGAAGGATCGATCACAACAAGATATACCCAAAACAGTTTGGGTAGCTACCATAGAAGTAGAAACCAAAGCTTTAACTGGTCCTAGAACTATTGCGATCGTCATCAATCATAGTTCTATATCTCAAGGGACTGAAATTGATGATTTAATCACAAATAAACAATATAAAACTGTGACCGGAGAATGGATGGATACTTATAACCTTTTGTGAGAGAAACTATATTGAAAAGTTTGATCGGGAAGCTCAGGGATGGTTGGGTTGAAAAGAAGATCAACTCACAGCTCAAACCAGTATGATGCGTCATTTGATCTGAGTGTTTGTTGCCTATACTTTCATTGTTTACCAACAATTAATGGCAGGCTTGAGAAAGGGTGATTCTCGCCAAGCTTTGACAAATTTTACAGAGACATTAGAAGTATTTGTGAGTGGTGTTTCCTACAAATTTTTTTGCTGGTGACAACAGAATCAAGAAATTTTTGCTCAACATCAAGCTGACTTGGGGGTAATCTGGGGGTAGACTCAGGTATAACTCCCTCTAATTATAGAATAGAGCTAAATCTATTTTACTTTTTTACAAAAGTCCAGCTATCTCAAGCGATGTTGGTTTAATACTACAAAATCAATCTACCTATTCGTAATCTAACAAGACCACAAATAGTCATAATTATTTGCGTATATTTCTCAGAATTTAGCCGAAATCTTTCTTGAGCTACCCGAAATATTTTTAGTAATCTAATTACATTTTCTACAAAAATTATTTCACTAGCAAGCTCTTTTTTTTGAAACTTTTCTTGACTGCTTAATTCTTGATTTTTTGGCTGTTTTTTAGGTGTTTTTATTGCTGGTTCTCCAACCTAAGCTTGATCACCAGTAAATTGTTGTTTTGGAGAGAATTTTTGTTGTGTTTCACGAAAAAAATTTATGTCACTCTTTTTTCCTGGTTTTCCAGCTTCGACATCAACAATATCTTGACCATTAGGCAACACAATTACCTGACTTTTTCTCCTATGATTTTTTTTGTTTCCAGAATAATATTCTTTTTGTTTTTCATATTTTTTTGGTCTTTCTATGGCCTGTTCATAACTATTTATGATTAACTCGTACTCTGTTAAAATTTCGGAGACAATTTCTTGTTCACTTGAGTTTTTTTTACTTGTTCTAGCAGGCTCGGTGGTAATAATTCTCCAATTATTGGGCACCAGTAATTAAAGATATCATTGGCAGTAGTTTCACTTACTCCGAATTGAATTCCTAGTAGTTGAAATGTTGTCAAATATCTGAAATAAGTTAAGGTTAAAATAATTTGTTCTATAGATAATTTAGGTTGCCTACCGCCTCCACAAGCAATTATTCTAACTTTTTTAGCGGTAGCTATCTCTGGCTTATTATTATGGAGTTTTTCTGGTTATTTTAATAACTTTTCGAGTTGTTCATACTTGATGGCTAATAAACGTTCTGATTCTTGTGAATGATTGTGAATGTACTCAACCATACTGGTGATAATTAGCCACTAAAAATTAAATTTTTTATTACTATATCACAATTTATTTATTTTTCACCAGATGTCTAATGCACTTTGAGTAACACAAGGTTTTGCGATGCAAGCCAGCCAAATAGTGGCGTAACCGAGTGTTTTCCCCTTCTACACGGGTCATATAAGTCTTACTTACAATTTGGTCTCCCTCCGCGATCAAGCCTGGATAGACCGGATTACCATCACTCACCCAAAAGTAACACTGCCAACAGGCGATCGCCTGCCATAGTGGTTGAAAAGTATCAGCACTGTGGTTTCCCACTACCCAACCTAGGATGCCTGGACGGAAATGGTCTACCACAGTCTACAACCACACCTTGTTTTTTTGGTAGTCCTGCATGGTAATGGTGAGGATATATATTTTTTAATTTTTCCCACACTCCCCATCCCCCCATCTCCCCAAATTCCCCTCCACCGGAGGGGTTAGGGGTGGGTCCCCATCTCCCCACACTTCTTTTTCCATTACTATGCACCACCACCGTTTTTTTTTTACCAACAAAGGTTTCGAGTTGATCAAGTTCTCCCACTTGGGGTAGTTCATCTGGGTCATAGGCATCAGGTAAGCGTTCCCCCGTGTGTTTAATCCAATTGATCATGGTTGGATGTGTAATCCCTGTCACCCTGGCAATTCCCCTAATACCCATACCGTTGACATACATTATTAGACACAGTCGCTTAATATCATCGCTGTATCTTCGTGGTTGAGCTTGCTCAATGAACTGACGGCTACAAGCGACATAAATATGGTTCTGCTTGCCCCGCCGATGGCCATTTTTGCGGATGTGTTTGTCGCCACACTCAGGACATTGCATGGATCTCGATCCATTCAGTTAGTGACGTTAACTATGATCAACCAACGAGGCATTTTTGGGAAATGGATTCATCCCGCCATCTACCAACGCCTTCAAACAATTAAGGTGGGCAAATGTGAGTTGATTGATGATCTGTATCTATAGTTAAAAATTTGCTCATTTTACTACTATGAAACTGCAATACTAATATGATAATATAAGATAAAAAAAATATTGTTCCACCTTAAACCTTATGTGTGCTGGATGATTCTCTAGAGGAATAGTATTTTTTATGGCTGGAATCCTGAGATATAATTGGCAGCAAGTTAGAGAAAGGGGTAATTTATTTGATGATCGCTTTTGTTGTTACAATTATGGCTAATGTCTAGTCAGGAGGACTCTGGAGAAACTATATTATGTCCCCTGATATAGTTATGTGTAAAATCAAGGACGAATATCTACAGGAAATTTAAGTTTTTCAAGCTTTTAAGCCTTCTTCCCTCTTGCTTTTTCCTTAACTTCACGCTGACAATACCGATACTACCGGACATGATATTTTTATAAAAAATCCTACACATTCGGACATGATATAATCAGATAGATAATAATTTTTGAAGCTTTCAATATAGCTAATTTATTATCTGAGAATATCAATAGTCTCTATCAGTTAAGGGGCACTTGTACAAAAATAACATACTTTTTAATAAATTGTATGACCTAAAATTTGAACCCAGGAAATATAGTTTATGCTCAATGCTTTTCAAAGGTTTATTTACCCTATTAAACAAAAAGGAATATTTCCTATTTTATTGATTCTTCTCTTAGGGTGTTTTTTGTACTTTTACAGAGTAAATTTCCGAGGTCTATGGATAGATGAATTTATCAGTGTTTTAGATGGGCGCAAGGTGTCTTTTAATAAAGGCAGACTACTCTACTATGCTCTTTTAAATCCATGGATGAAGATTTCTGATAATGAGGTATGGTTGAGAGTTCCAGCTATTATTTTTGCACTTTTATCTGTATATATAATTTATAGATTAGGTAATGACTTTTTTAGCAAAAAAGTTGGTATTCTTGCAGCATT
This sequence comes from Okeania sp. SIO2F5, assembly GCF_010692685.1. Lineage (NCBI taxonomy): Bacteria > Bacillati > Cyanobacteriota > Cyanophyceae > Oscillatoriales > Microcoleaceae > Okeania > Okeania sp. SIO2F5. Next base: position 19,415 of record NZ_JAAHGU010000076.1, read on the forward strand.
TTTACTAACTATTTCTCCATTATTTATTAATCATGCTCAAGAAATTAGATACTATACAATGAGTGTTTGCCTAGGGCTTTGTGGCTGTCTTGGTCTTGGACATTCTCTGAAGTACCCAGATCAAAAACTTCCACGATTCATATGGGTTGTTGGTAGAATTTTATCCTTTTACACTACACCTTTAAATGCAGCTTTTTTGCTACCAGATATTCTGATTTTATGGCTTAAGTTTAAGTTTAAAATTTCTAGATTAATCAGTTATCTCGTTCTATATTTAACAATCATTATTGCTAGTATTCCTGTAGCTATTTCTGTGAAAAGTGATTCAGGATCGCACCGAGTGATGTTACCAACTCCTGGTATGAGAGAAATCTTCCGAGAGTTAAGAATAATGACTGTGTTTGCTCATCCACCACCGCTACCTTATATACCATTATTGATTCAAGTTGTAACCTTAATTATTGCTACAGTTATTCTTGTAGCAATAATTCAAAAACCTCGTACTCAAGAAGTTATATGGGTAGCTTTATGGGGAATTATACCTGCTGCATCTATTTTTGTTTTTTCTAATATATTTTACTCGATATGGAACAGTCGTTACCTAATAATCTCTCAGCCATACTTTATACTACTTGTGGCAATTGGTTTTTTTAAGGTTTTCGATTGGCAAAAAATAATTGGATTAGTGCTGGCCGTAATATATATGTTGACCGTTAGTTTAGGTTTAGTAACTTATTATACAAGTTCAAAGCGATACATGGGAGCATCAGACCACTACAGACCAGTAGCACAATTGATTGAAAGTCAAGATAGAGATGGTGACATGATCATTTACTCTACAGATCATGGCACTTCTTTTAGTCTAACTTACTATTATCGAGGTTCTGCACCTATATATTTCTATGAGAGGGAAAAAACAGATAAATCAAATTTTCCTGCCCATTTAAAAAATTGGGTTGAAAGTTTACCTCCTACAGACTCGCGTATCTGGTTTATCTATTACGGAGGAGATATGAACATTTTTAAGTCTGTATTTGCAGATCAATTTACAATTGAATCACAGGAAATTATTGGTAATGCAAATATATTATTACTGATTCCTAAGTAGGATAAAAAATGACTACTAGGATATTAATATCTGGGCAACAAACAAATAAACTTCCCAAGAATTAAGCGATGAGATCGTCTTTATAAAGCAAAGACTAAGAATACTAGAGCACTTAATCTTAAGTCTGTTCGGTGGGTTATTGTGGGCATTTAAGAGTTTGCTAAGTAAGAATAATTTATTGCTGCCTTTCTCCTAGGTCATTCTAATGCAAATATGTTGAGTTAAAACCCTGCTTACACAAAAATTTAATATTCTTTTAACAAAAAGTCTTTGAGTACTTAGCTATAAGCTTTGAGAAAAGGCTTTGAATTTTAGCTCAATTTATCAATTTTTTGGAGGAATTAAAAGCAATATCTTTCGACTTATAGCTGACTGCTGAATACTTAGCTTATACCAATTTGAAAAAAGAATGTTACGAATAATAAGTTTGATTAAAAGGTAAGTACAGGAAATTTCCCTTTGACAAAGTGGTGGAAACCTGCGCTGCGACGACGCTAGTCGCAAGCGGTCAAGCAATGGCGTTTTGCTCCGAACATTTAAAGCATTAGCGTTTGTGCAGCATTCCCATAGGAAAGCTCCTCCTCCGGAGGAAAGAGGCAGCGGGTCTGTCACTCTTCGGGTCTCCTCGCTGGGCGACCATCGAACAACAGAGGGGCCAGACCCCGCGTCGGCATCAGAAGCAAGGGAATGCTGACCAAGAGAGGGAACCTCCACCAAGAGAAAAAGAGAATTTATGACCTAAAAATTGGTATTGAAGCCATTCATTCTGTATGTCGCCAATCCGACGGCTCCCCTAACTAACTCGATACTTCTGACTCCATAGAAATAAATACCCTAGCTATTTGTAGCAAACATTTATCAATTTGGTATTAGACAGTTTAGAGAGGAAAGACAAAGAGTTAGCAATTATTCAACAAATCAGTATTATTTTTTATGAAAAAAGTTTTATCAAGGTTGAAACCCTATCTGGGATGGATTATTTTAGGAGTGACTTTATTTTTTCTAACTAAAACTCTCAAAGACCAATGGCAACAAGTACTAGAAATTAGAATTAGTGATTCTGGGTGGGTAAGTTTAGGAACTGCTTTTATCGTCACAATAATAGCTCATTTATGGTCTGGATGGGTATGGTTTTGGATTATTAAAGAATTCAATCAATCAGTTAATCTAAGATGGACTATTAGAGTATATCTCCTCACAAATGTTGCCAAGTATTTACCAGGAAATATATGGCATTTTTATGGTCGGATTTCTTCAATAAAACAGGCGGGAGTACCCGTTGAAATTGCACTTTTCACTGTGTTGATAGAACCGCTTTTAATGGCTGCTGCAGCTTTAGCTATTGCTTTATTTGCTTCCACTCAAGAAAGTTTGTTTTTACAATTTTTGTGTTTTTTTATAGTCATTTTTATTCTTCATCCACGAATTTTAAACCCGGTAATTAAATATTTAGCTAAACTAAAATTAAAAGTTAAAAAATCTGATTCATATCTACATACTGAATTAAAATTAGTACGCTATCCAATTAAGCCTTTTTTCGGAGAAATTTGTTTCATTTTGCTTCGAGGTTCTGGATTTTTGTTGACTATGTTGGCGTTCAATTCTATTGAATTTAATCAAGTTTTATTAATAATTAGTGTCTTTAGTTTAGCATGGCTATTAGGTTTAGTTGTGCCAGGGGCGCCTGGAGGTGTTGGGGTATTTGAAGCAACTGCTTTGGCTTTACTGGAGCAAAAATTTTCCCCTGGTATTGTGTTAAGTGCTGTTGCATTTTATCGCTTGATTAGTGTTTTAGCTGAAACTTTTGCTGCTGCTTTAGCTTGGTTGGATCAAAAAAATCAACAGTAAAAGGAGGAAGCAAGAAGCAAGAAACAAGAAGGAAAAATAAAGGTTGATTATTAATATTTCCTGATTTTAGATACTCTATAAGTCAACAGTAGTAATGAAAATTGCTATACAATTAATTTTGCTGATACCAATTAAATGTCAAGTTGCATAGAATAAACTTAAATATTTCTCTGCTTTTAAAAGTTCTAGTTATAGCACTATGCAAAAACCCTCTTGACATTATTGAAAAGCAGCCATCTTCAAAATCTCATACTATTTAAAAATCCTTAATTCTCTGTTTCATCTACTTCTTGATAATTGCCGTTGCTCATCTTCTCAAAATTAGTCGTGAAACGCCTGAAATTTATAGCTAAAAAGCGACAGCTCTCAATAGCGGTGCGACCCCGCCTCAGCGGTAGACGCAAGCGGTCGATCTTCGGAGCTTCCCTTAGGGTGAGATGGCGTTAGCGAAGCGGCTCTATCAAGAGCGGGTCTCCTCACCATATCGGTACTTTGGCAAAAAATATGTTAAGAACAGGATCAAACCCTTATATAGTCTAGGTTTGACATTTAATCAACCTTTTTCCTGATATATCTAGGTTTGAGCCATTTTTAGCCAGAGCAACGTATTTCCCTTACCGAAAAATTGTGGTTTAAAGCCTCCTCTTTTCAGGGGATAATAAGCGGTCGAGGGATGGCGTTAGCGGAGCGGGTCTGCAAGAACGGGTCTCCTCGCTGTCCTCCAATCGACCAAGAGAAGAAAAATTTTCATGATTAGTCAATCCTCTTCTTTTCAAGGAGAGGTAATAATTAATAATTAATTATTAATTGTTAAACCCTACTAGCTTTGAAGGCATTTTCACTGTGAAAAATATCAAAGTACCGATATCCAATCGACCAAGAGAGGGAATGCGCACTCCTGTGAGAGAACAGAGAATGAATAAAAATTATAGATTAGTCTTGAACTGCACCTCACGCTTCCTGAAATTTGCTGTAAGTCTACCGACTTATCTTCAAAAACTTTCTATAGGTATTTACATACATAACAAAGAAAAAGAATGGGTTGGTTATACCATTTCTCCATCAAGTTGCACTTAATATAAAGATGAGAATAGTCAGTGTAATAAAGTCTGAGCAACAATTATTAAGCGCATTGTTACAAAGAAATGGTATTACGACTTATGCTGATAATAAACCTTAGACAGGGAAATATTTTTCCTACTGTTGCCTGTTGCCTGTTCCCTCCTATAGATATCTGAACAGTTTTAATTATATATTTCAACTTTTAATTTAAAAAATCAAAATTTTGTCATCAATCCCTGATAAAAAAAATAAAAAAATTCCTGAATAAATTCACCAAGTTTCAATACTTTCAGGGCTTATTCTCAATTTTGTGATATTATCAAAAATAGTATAATTTGACGTAAGCTATGACTTCATAACAAAATCAAGCTCCAAATGCCTATAATTTCGTTGTTTTTGTAGCGATCGCCCTTAATTTTTACTAGCACAGCAAACTAATTTTATCCACTCTCCTTAACCAGTAATTGACAAAAATATAACCACAGTGGTACTTAAGAAAGTTTAGACAGGCAAATCTTAACAATGTGTTACAAAATATAGGAATACAAGTTATTTAGGTCAGGGTCAATTAACTGTGAAAGTATTCCGAACACTTGAGCCTCAAAACCAGCACAGTCTAATGATGTTGTTCGTTGGAGGCTTATTATTTTGGTCAAGTATAACCACCTTACTACCCACTTTACCTCTTTACATAAGTTTTATTGGAGGTACAAAACAACAAATTGGCCTGGTAATGGGTTGCTTTGCTGTGGGACTATTATTATCACGATTTGTTCTAGGACCATTAGCTGATACCAGAAGTCGGAAGTTAGTCCTGATCGTTGGCACAAGTGTAGCGGCGATCGCCCCACTCGGTTACTTACTACTAAAGTCTTTTCCTTTATTAATGGGAGTTCGTGCTTTTCACGGTATTAGTATTGCTGGAGTTACTATTGGTTATAGTGCTTTGGTCGCTGACTTGTCTCCTCCCGGTCGTAGGGGAGAATTAATTGGTTATATGAGTTTAGCAGCTCCTATAGGTATGGGAATTGGCCCAGCGATAGGAGGTTTTTTAGCAGAGGCGAGTGGTTATGTAGCTTTATTTATCGTTTGTTCTACTCTGGGAGTTATGAGTTTATTATGTGGTTCTTTTGTCAGGGAACAAAACACTACAGTAGGAAAAAATCAAACCGATCTAAATCCTGTTTTAAATGAGTTACAGCAACAAAAATTCTGGCAAATATTAGGGAGTCGTAGAGTTTTAGTTCCTAGTTTTGTGATGTTAATGGTGGGTTTAGTATTTGGCACAACAGTTACTTTTCTACCACTTTTTATTCAAGAAAGTGGAATTGCTCTTAATGCAGGACTTTTTTATACAGTCAGAGCGATCGCTAGTTTTATCATCCGCTGTTTTACTGGACGAGCTTCAGATAGATTTGGTCGCGGCATTTTTATCAGTGGAGGTCTCGCCTGTAGTTTGTTGAGTATGTTAACGTTATGGACAGCAAATAGCAGCAACACCATTTTACTCGCAGCTATTCTCGGAGGGACTTCTGCTGGCTTGGTTCTTCCTATGATGATTACTTTAATCACAGACCGATGTCTTCCTAGTCAAAGAGGTAAATTTTTCTCTCTTTGTATTGGTGGGTTTGATTTAGGTTTGGCTTTAGCTGGTCCTTGTTTTGGTTTGGTGGCAGAACAACTTAGCTTTAGTTATAGAAGTATGTTTGCTCTGGATGCTTGTCTTGTTTGTTTAGCACTAGCTACATTTATCACCATGTCAAACAAAGACTTGCCCCATTCCATCAGATTTGCTTCTGGTCAGGGACAAGATACTTATGCTATTAATAATTGATACGGGCCTGGAGGGATTCGAACCCCCGACCTCATGGTCCGTAGCCACGCACTCTATCCACTAAGCTACAGGCCCCCGTTACGTTTAGTTTTGGATCAAGCTTAATTAAAAAGCTTTTCTTCCGCACTAATAATAAATAATAGCACACTTGAATAAAATGACAAGAGATTTTTTTAAATTTGAGCAAAGTTTGACTCATTTGGACGAAAAGGGGGAAGCTCAAATGGTCGATGTATCTGCTAAAGTGCCTACTGTGCGTCAGGCTGAAGCTGGTGGACAAGTACGGATATCAAGAACTATTCAAGCTGGTAATGCGCCAAAAAATTTAACTCATTTGGATGAAAAGGGGGAAGCTCAAATGGTTGATGTATCTGCTAAAGTGCCTACTGTGCGTCAGGCTGAAGCTGGTGGACAAGTACGGATGTCAAGAGAAACATTTGAAACTATTCAAGCTGGTAATGCGCCAAAAGGTGATGTTTTGGGAACTGCTAAGTTGGCTGGAATTATGGCGGCCAAGCAAACGGCTCAACTGATTCCTTTGTGTCATCCTTTGCCATTACAAAAAATAAATGTTCAGTTAATTGCCGATCCACAACTTCCTGGGTATCAGATTCGGGCCATGGTGAAAACTAAGGCGGAAACTGGGGTGGAGATGGAGGCTTTGACGGCGGTTTCTGTGGCGGCTTTGACTTTGTATGATATGGCTAAGGCTTTGGAAAAGTCTATTTCTATTGAGTTGATTCGTCTGTTGAGTAAGAGTGGGGGTAAGTCTGGGGACTATCAATTGAGTTAGAAGTCATGCATCGAGTGCGTAATTATCAGATATCCGTTTTCTCCGGAAAGGCTACGCCAATAGTTGGGTCAATTCAGTTAGCCTCATAAGGTCGGAACTGCGGACTTCAGTTATCGGTACCTCCTGCAATCAGGAGGCAAGAAAATTCTGCATTTTCTTTTCTCTTGGTCAATTGGGTATGGCTAGGAAACCCGGAGAAGGTAGAGTCACTCCGCTTTTTCCTATGGTAATGTTAGGCTTTCCATGTCCCGCAGCGGTTAAATGTTAATTAGGGTTTGCTGATTAAATCTAAAAGCATTGACATATAAAGGTTTTAGCATTTTTTTTGTTGAAAAAAGTCCCAGCTTTTAAGTCGCTTAGGTTCAAAAAATTAGCATTTTAGGCGCATAGTTGCGCAGAAAAATCGGCGTTGCTTAAATGTAATGATAATTAGACATCTACTCCACGCATAGGGAGTAGGGGTAAAGAATTGATAATTTCTTTGGGATATAGATATTGATTTTTGATTCTTGGAGATGTCTATTAGCTGAAGGTAAAATTGAAAAACTGATGTTTTGCGTTGATACTTAATCTAAAAATCATTACCACAACGCTGAAAAATCAAGGGACTATTCTTCCTCCTACCTCCTCTATAATTCCCATTTCTCCTGACTCAGTCCTCCTAAGCCGACTGTGTAGGGGCACCGCGGAAATTGTCCCCAGAGAGTGTATTTCAGCTAAGAACAGACGGAGCAACACGGATTTATCCTGTTGCGTAGTATCTGCTGAGAATCCCCTCGGCAAGAGCCAGAGGAGTAGTCAATATTCTTTAGCAAATAATCTCCAAATTGCTAGCTTACCTTTAGAATAATTAAAGAAACTGAACTGTAATTAAATAAATTTATAAAGTATTATGCCTCCTCGTTGGCCTCGTAAACCTGACCGTAATGACCCAGAATTCCGAAAGTTAGACGACCGAATGAATTTTGCTATTCATGTGGCTATTTTTGCTGCTAGTAATTCTGGTATGTGGTTTTTCCGTAATCTCACAGCAGCGACTTGGCCTTGGGCTATCTGGGTAACAGGTGTTTGGGTATCATTATTGTTAGTTCACGGGATTTATATTTTCGCACTGGCAGATTATTCATCTACTACTGAGGATTCTGTATAAAAGAATTTTAGTGATTCTGTAGGTAAAAAAATTAGGTTTTATTGTTGTTATGAGTAATGGTAGTACAACACAAATAATTGAAAGTTTAGCAGCAGAAATAGGGGATAAAGTTTATATTGATATTGCTGGTTGGCATCTCTATTTATCTGATGCAAAACTACATTTAACTTTGGCAGAAAAGTTTTATCCTATTCTGATTGAGGAAGTACCTTCTGAAGGTAAAGTTGTGGAAATACTGCAAAATATTCCTGTTAAGTTAGGTGCGGGTAGACAAGAAGTTTCTCTGATTAACTTGTTGCCAATGCCCTGTCAAAGTGAGCTGATAGAAGTTTTGGCAGAGTTTAGAGCTGATTTATAAATTCAATCAGGACTTACCAAATAATTAATTATTAATTAAATACCTTGGTTAAAAACCTCCCCTTTCCAGAGGAAAAAAGAAATTTTTTTCCTTTTAGTCAATCCTCTCCCTAAAAGGGAGTAGTAATATCAAATCCAGTTATACAGTAATCGCAAAATTACTTCCTCTGATAGAATTGTTAGACACAAAAATAAAGAAATAGGTTTTGGTAAATATCTCAAGGGTGGTAATGGAAAAGTCAACTTTGAAGGACATGATATTGGAGGATGGTCTTGGATTGTTATACATGGTTCTTACTCTAATTCTGGGGTAGAACAGAAACATTTCCAAAAAGCATTAGAAGCAATCAATTTAGTGATTAGGTATTCTCCTGGTAACTATGAAATAATTATTCAATGGATTTTGGTAGGTTTTAACAGTTTTGTAGTGCTTCAGCAAGAATTATTTAGGGAAATTAGGCAAGAATGCTTGGAATTAAATGATGAGTTATAAAATTTGGGGATAATAATTAGTAATTGGGTTGTCTATTAAAAATCAACTAAATAGACAACCCAATTCTGTATTGAATGAATTACTATCTAGTTTTATTAGAATAATTATAGGAATCAGGAATCAGACGTGAGAATTGAGGTGTTCTTTAAAAGTAGAGAATATAGCAGTTATCATATTCATATTTATTCATTTTTTTGTTTTTCTCTGTTCCCTGTTCCCAGTTAAGTGTTCCCTAAAAGTATCCAATATCTCACAACTTAAATCATATTGCTATAGTTGGTTGTCATTTCATGTAAATTTGGCTTAATTTTGAGCCTAGAGGAAATTGAGTTAGGAAGAATATTGTCTGCCCTAAGTTTAGGGTGAATATGAAGTTTTTTAATGGCTTACAAAGTCACCAATTCTCAGGAAAATCTCAGGATCAATTATCATTAAACTAAGTTTAAGAAGATAATATTCTTTATATTATCTTGATTAAGTTTAAGTTAAAATAGGTGATTTATGGTGACAACTTTAAATATTGCCAAGAAATTTATAGGGAATCGTATAAATAGTCTGATTTTTGTTAAATTACGTTTGGCAACACTCTTGGTAATAGGAGTAATAACACTATTAACAACTATTATAGTGGCTTGGTTTGCTGGAATTGCTCAAATAGACACATTTTTTACTCAAATTCATTATTTTCAAGAAAATCCGCCCATGTGGGTACAAGTACCAACAGATAATAGTAAATATTTAGTTTTGCCGACAATTTTACTATTTTTAATTGCTCAAGGAATTATGAAAATTTCCCCTACTCCGAAAAATTGGTCGCGAGTTTTGGTAGTGGGAATTTTATTGGGTTTAACTATTCGTTATTTATCCTGGCGATCGCTCTCTACTTTAAATCTAAATAACCCTATAAACGGTATATTTAGTCTGGGTTTATTAGGTCTAGAAATTGTGACAATAAGTAGTGGTGTTCTAGGTTGGTTGTTGATGTTCAATGTTAAAAATCGTAAAAAGGAAGCAGATTATTTTTCTCAGACAATTTTAGACAAAACTTTTGAACCATCTGTGGATATTTTGATTCCCACTTATGATGAAGCAGAGTTTATTTTAGAGCGTACTGTTATTGGATGCCAAGCTTTAGAATATGAGAATAAAAAAGTTTATTTACTGGATGATACTAATAGACCGGAAGTGAAACATTTAGCAGAAAAATTAGGTTGTGAATATATAACTAGATATGATAATCCTGATGCAAAAGCTGGAAATCTCAACCACGCTATTACCAAAACAAATGGTGAAATTATTGTTATTTTTGATGCTGACTTTATTCCTACAAAAAACTTTCTAACTCGGACTTTAGGATTTTTCCAAAATGAACAACTTGCCTTATTACAAACTCCTCAAACTTTTTATAATATTGACCCTATTGCTAGAAATTTAGGTTTAGAAAATATCTTAACTCCAGAAGAAGAAATATTTTACCGACAAATTCAACCAATGAAAGATGGTGCAAATGGAGTTTTGTGTGCAGGAACTTCTTTTTTAGTCAGACGTAAAGCTTTAGAGTCGGTAGGAGGGTTTGTAACAGAATCAATTTGTGAAGATTGTTTTACAGGAGTTATTTTATTAGCTAAAGGTTATCAGTCAGTTTATTTAGAGGAAAAATTAAGTGCTGGTTTAGCTGCGGAAAATATTTCCTCTTATGCTACTCAAAGATTAAGATGGGCAAGGGGAACTTTACAAGGATTTTTTATTAGTTCTAATCCTTTGACAATTCCTGGATTAAGTATTGGTCAAAGATTGTCGTTTTTAGAAACATTTTTTAGTTGGTTTACTAGCATTAGTTATGTTGGTTTTCTGTTTATGCCAATAGCTTATGTTGTTTTTGATGTGATTCCAATTAAAGCTTCTGCTGCTGAATACTTATATTTCTTTTTGCCTTATTATTTGGCAAGTTTCACTGTATTTTCTTGGCTAAATTATCGTTCCCAGTCATTACTTTTGTCTGGTTTGAATCATACTATTTTGGCTTTTCCTAAAGCAATAACAATAATTAAAACTTTTCTAAATCCATTCTCAAAAAGATTTAAAGTTACACCAAAAGGAATTAAAAGCGATCACTACTATTTTAATATAAGTTTGTCTTTGCCTTTGGTAATATTTTTAGTGCTAAATAGTGTAAGTTTAGGATTTAATGTATATGGCAATTATATAAATCCAAGTTGGGAGGTGGGTGAACAGATAGAAAGTTTTAATTTGGGATTATTTTGGAGTGTTTATAATATATTGATGATTTGGGTAGCATTATTAGCATTAATAGATGTACCAAAGCAAGATATATATGAATGGTTTAATCTGCGAAGGGTAGTGAAGTTAAAAATTGGTAACCAAATACTTTGGGGTACTACTAGACAGATATCAGAGGTGGGTGCTGAGATAGAGATTAATCAGAAAATTTCTGATGGTTTATTGGTAGAAGATTTGCCACTAAAGTTGAAAATTGTTCCAGAAGAAATTTATTTACAAGGTAATGTAACTAATATAGAAATGAGTGAAAATTTTCCTTGTATAAAAGTAAGGTTTGAGGAAGTAAATTTATCTGAAAAACGACAATTAATAGAATTATTATTCTGTCGGCCTGGACAATGGCAGCGATTAAAAGTACCCGGTGAATTAAAATCTTTATGGTTATTATTGCGAGTGTTTTTGAAGCCAAGATTTATATTTGAAAGAAAACCGAAACAGGAAGCAATGGAAGTTGGTCAGCTATAGCACTAGGGGCAAGTCATTTTAGTTATCAGTTATCAATATCTCCCCATTAAATCAAAAAAATGACTATAAAAATCAACAAAAATTTCCTATCCCAACCCATAGTTATTTTACTAATTATTACCATAACTTTAGGAATAGGATTCCGCTTTCTCTACCTTGATAAAAAAGTCTATTGGCATGACGAAGTATATACCTCTTTAAGAGCTGCTGGTTTTAGCGGAGATGATATTGACCGAGAATCATTTCAAAACCAAATTATTCCAGCTAAACAACTACAAAAATATCAACAAATTAAACCACAAAGCACTTTAATAGGAACTCTCAATTCTCTAACAATTGAAAATCCCCATCATCCACCTTTATATTATTTTATAGCTCGCTTATGGATGCAAAAATTTGGTGGTTCCCTCACTGCATCTCGTAGTTTACCAGCATTAATTAGTTTATTATCTTTGCCATTAATATATGTTCTAGCTAGGCAACTTTTTAATTCCCATTTAACTGCTTTACTGGCAACTACATTTTTAGCTGTATCACCTGTTGAAATTTTATTTGCTCAAACTGCTAGGCAATATAGTTTAGTTACTGTTTTGAGTATTGCTAGTAGTATTTTATTATTGAAAGCTCTAGATTCTCGCAGTTGGAAAAAATGGGGATTATATATTGTTATTTCTGCTGTTGGTTTATATACTCATTTGTTTTTTTGTTTCACTCTAATCTCCCATGGCATATTTGTAATTAGCAATTGCTTTTTCTCAAATTATGTAGTCAGAATTTCTCCTGAAAATCAATCTAATTTATCAAAATTTCAACTTTTGATTCAAACATTACCTTTGGATTATTTCATGGCCTCAGTAGGAATAATAATTCTCTATCTTCCTTGGATAATTGTAGTAATTAATAATCTGCAACAAGCCTATTATGCAACAAATTGGGTAAGAGTATCAGTTAGCTTCGATTTTTTATTAAAAAAGTGGATTTTGAGTTTTTCATGTATGTTTATTGACTTAGATTTTGGTTTTTATAATATCGGCACATATTTACTGAGATTGCTATTTTTAATTATTATTGCTTGGGGAATTTATATGGTTTGTCGTTATTGTAATCTTTCCACAAAATTATTTATTCTGACTTCTATTTTTATACCATTTATAATATTAGTAATACCTGATTTAGTGCAAGGTGGAAAACGTTCTGCCATCACCCGTTATTTAATTCCCTGTTTTCCGGCAATATATTTATCAGTTGCTTATTTATTAGGGAAATATTTGAGTCAAAAATATTGGCGAGTAGTTTTAGGGATATTATTGACAGCGAGTATTACATCCTGCACTGTCAGCGCTATTTCTGATACTTGGTGGCATAATGCCCCTAGTTATTTTAATGGGGAGGTTGCTAAAAAAATTAACGCTAGCGACTCCCCAATATTATTGAGTGACTTGGGCGTTAATTATACTAACAGGGGAGATTTAATTTCACTCAGTTATATATTAGATGATGACGTTCGACTATTATTATTGAACAATTCTCCAAATTTTGAAATAGTTGAGAATGAGTCAGAGATATTTGTATTTCGACCCTCTGAAAGACTGAGGGAAGCGCTGAAAGCAAAACAGTGGGAATTTGAGTCTGTTGTAAATGAGGAATTGTGGAAAGTTAAGAATAGTTCATTAATGGATAATTGATAATTGATAATTGATAATTACCTCTTCCTTTTAGGAAGAGGATTGACTAAAAGGAAAAAAATTATTTTTTACCCCTTGAAAGGGGAGGCTTTAATTATTTAAAAATTTAAAAATTTAATCATTTAATTATTAATTATTTAGTAAATAAGTCTATAGATCGATACCATAAAAGTTTTGGTCTTATCTGTTTGCGCACAATTCCGCAGGAAAGCAAACCTTATTATGCTATAGTTCATATTCATTTTAGATAGCTATATCTATCATTTTACCCTTTTTAAGGAAGGAATAAGAAGTAATACCAATTTGATAAATGTTTGCTACAAATAGATGGGGGAATTTTTAGGAGTCAGGAGTCAGGAGTCAGGAGTCGCATGGGAATTGCTTCAATACCATTTTTTAGTTCGTAAATCATCTTTTTGGTCAAAGGGACATCTCCTGTAAAATATTTTTATCACCCTTACTATTCGTAACAT